>JACMMA010000070.1 GCA_014379275.1 Armatimonadota bacterium
CTGATCCGCGAAAAGGAAGGTAATCTGTGTATCCGCTACTACCAACGTGTGGACGGGACCGTGATGACACAGGATTGCCCGGTCGGGATCGCCGCTGTCAAACGCAAGATTACGCGGGCGTTCGCGACATCCATCGTCGTGTCTGTAGCGATGCTTTCGGCATTCGCGCAGTGGTGGCACGGCAACAATATTTTCGCGGATCGTCTGAGCGTTTGGGCGGAACGTCTTCACCCAACCCCCCCGGTCGAATTCAATCCGCATAGCCCTCCCTCCCATACCCGTCTGCAACCGCCGCCCCCACCGCAAACACCGGAGGCGATAATGGGCGCGCCCGCAGTGATGGGCGAAATGGCGCCGGAACCAGAAGCGATGCTGGGGCGGATGCGGATCGAACCGTCAACCCAAGACCGCTGACGCGTAATCGCGAGGAACCGGGTAAAATAGCCTTACGAAGGGTTATAATTTTCCTCGCATGGCGAAACCAAATAACGGTACGTTAGTTTTTCTTAAAAATGGAATCATCACCGGTCTGGTCGGTGCGGCAACGACAACGGCAGTGATCGCCGCCTATGGAAAAGCGAAAACGGGCGATCCGTGGACACCGTTCAACGGCATCGCCCACATGTTCTTCGGCGAAAACGCGGCGAACCGGGACGGCTTTGTTCCGCGCGAGACGCTGGTCGGATTAGGATTGAACGGTACCGCACTGGTCACCTGGGGCGTGATGTACGAAGCGATCGCCGGGAAAGTAGCCTTCCCCCGGTCTCTCCTCTCGGGCGGCTTAGCATCGTTTATTATTTACCTGCTCGACTACCATATCTTCCCACCGAAACTGCGCCCGGGATTCGAGAAACGGCTCGGGTATGACTCCGTGTTCGCGGCGTACCTGCTTCTCGCCGTCGCGTTCGGTTTGTCGCCGTTCTGGAAAGGTGGCAAAAAATGAGTCAAATCAATCCCGGACTTGCGCCGCAAGCCGAACTGCATTACACCCGCGGAATGCTCCATCTCCGGCGCGGTGAAGCGATCCTGCCCGCGTCGATGGCGATCCCCGAGGAAAAGACCGCGCCCGGTGCCGACGTTTTCCTGGCACTTTTAGGTCTCGCTACCGTCGCCACGAGCCGCGCCATCGGGCAGACCGGCTGGATCGAGCGGTACCGCGAGGAGATGCGTACCGCGTTGAACCATTTTGACCAGACCGCCCAGCTCGCGCCCGGTTTCGCAGACGTGCATTACCGCCGCGCCCAGGCACTGCGCTATTTAGGCGACAACGAACCCGCGCTGATCGCCGCCCGCCGCGCCTACGAACTCGTCCCGCAGAACCGCGACTTTTCCGCGATGGTGCGCTCGCTCGAAAACGCGACCTCCGGCAAGCGCAATCCCGGTGCCGGATACCCGCAGGGCGGCTACGCGCAGATGCCGCCGCCGTCCGCCGCCGGGGGCATGACGCCGCCGCCGGTCGTTGGGTCGTCGCCGCACGGCGTTTCCGCGCTCCCGCCCGGTGACCCGACCAAAGGACTGACCTGGGACGACATCATTTTGCCCGCCCGCACCAAGCGCGAACTGCGCCAGATGCAACTGGTCCTCGAAAACCCGTCGCTCGCGCGTTCGCTCGGGGTGGAACCGCCAACCGGATTGCTTTTATACGGACCGCCCGGAACCGGCAAAACCACGGTCGCCCGCATCCTCGCCGCGCAGACGAAAGCAAAGTTCCTAACCGTCAGCGTCGCCGAGATCAACCAGATGTGGGTCGGCGAGTCGGAGAAAGCGGTGCAGAAGCTGTTCTCCGAAGCCCGCGCCAATCCCCCGGCGATTATTTTTCTGGACGAGATCGACGCGCTGATCCCGAACCGTGCCGGGGGCGTTCATCAGTATTCGGACAAGGTCGTCAACCAGTTCCTGCACGAAATGGACGGCATCAAGCCGAACCACGGCTTGTTTATCGTCGGCGCAACCAACCGCCCGGACATGCTCGACCCGGCGTTGATCCGCGGCGGTCGCCTGTCGCGGCAGATCGAAATCCCGCCGCCCGACGAGGAAGGGCGCGTCGCACTCCTGAAACTGCTGACCCGAAAAGCGAACATTTCGCCCGAGGTAAAACTGGAAGATTTAGCCGAAGCGTCGGAAAACTTCAGCGGCGCGGATCTGCGCGCGCTGGTGAACGACGCCGGTTTACAAGCCCTGATTCGCCTCGCCGACGAAGGGGGCGAAAACGCGCTCACTGTCGCCGACTTTAATATCGCGCTCGGCAACCTGCGCCGGTAGTGTCAAGGGCATGCCCCGTGTCCCTCCGGGACAATGTTGTTCCGGAGGGACACGGGGCATGCGTACTTCCTTTATTCGACTTGCAACACGATTTTGCCGCGCGTCCGTCCCGTCTCGCTCGCCTCCTGCGCCGCGCGTGCCTCCGAAAGTGGGAACGTTTCCGAAATGAAGGTCGTCACTTTGCCGGACGCAACGAGTTCGCTCACGGCGCGGAGCGACTCTGGGGTCAGCGTCATCGAGAAATGCTCTACCGTTACCCCACGTCTCGCGGCCTCGGCGCGGTCGGGCTCCCCGGCGATGCATACCAGGATTCCCCCCGACTTCAGCACCGCGAGCGAGCGCGTGCCTGTGTCCCCCCCCACGGTGTCGAACACAACGTCTGCGTTTTGTACGGCGTCCTCGAACCGAGTCGAAGTGTAGTCGATAAACGAGTCCACGCCGAGCGAGCGAACGAACGCCTCGTTTTTCGCGGACGCGGTCCCGATCACGTGCGCCCCAGCTTCTTTCGCGAACTGGACGGCGAACATACCGACGCCGCCCGCCGCCGCGTGGATGAGTATTGTCTGCCCTGGTTGCAGTCTGCCATGATCGTGAACTCCTTGCCACGCGGTCAGAGCGACGGAATAGAGTCCACCGGCTTCCTTTAGGGAAATATTGTCCGGCTTCGCGGCGATGGCGGCTTCCGATACGACAATGTATTCGGCGTATCCGCCCAGTTCGCTGCTTCCCCCCCAAACCACGTCGCCGGACTTCCATGCCGAAACGTTCGCGCCTACCGCTTCCACCGTTCCGGCGAAATCCGCGCCGAGGGTCGCCGGGAGTGTCAGCGGCCAGAACGACTGCATTATCCCCTGCCGCAACTTCCAATCCACGGGATTGACGCCCGCCACCGCAACTCGGATCAGTAACTGTCCCGGTCCGGCGACGGGTTTGGGAGCGTCCTCGTAGCGCAGGACTTCGGGACCGCCGTACTCGTGAATCCGCACCGCCTTCATTGTTTCGCTCATCATATAGTTCCTCTGATGCTTGGTACAAAGGGAAATTTAGCGCAGTTCCCGGAAAATAAGGGGCGTATGGAGAGAAGATAGGACTTTTGTCGCAGGTGCTGGGGCAGATCGCGGCATACAATAGGGTCATGAAGTCGAGCAAAACGCCGCTGGTACTGGTTACCGGCGCGACCGGGTTCGTCGGGAGGCATCTGGTACGTGAACTGCTCCGGCGCGGCGCGAACGTTCGGGCGTTCGGGCGGAATCGTGATGTGCTGGACGCGGTGGAAGTGGCAGGAGCAGAGGCGGTGACGGGCGATCTACGCGACAGCGAGTCCGTTCGCGGGGCATGCCGTGGTGTGTCCCTCGTGTATCATGTCGGGGCGTTCTCCGCGCCGTGGGGCGACGTGCGGGAGTTCGAAGCGGTCAATGTCGGCGGGACACGCCACGTACTGGACGGCTGCCGTGCGGCGGGCGTGGGGCGTCTCGTTTATGTTTCCTCCCCTTCCGTGACTTTTGACGGTAACGATTGCATCCGGCAGACCGAGTCCACGCCGTACCCGGTCCGGTTCGTTTCGCCGTACTCGCACACCAAAAAGGAAGGCGAAGACCTGGTGAACATAGCACGGGGAGAACTGGAAACCGTGATCGTGCGTCCGAAAGCGGTCTTCGGTCCGGGGGATACATCGCTACTGCCGCGCCTATTACGTGCCGCACGGGCGAAACGGTTGCCGCAGATCGGGACCGGCAACAACCGCGTCGATCTAACCTATGTGGACAACGTCGTCCACGCCCTGCTCCTTGCCGGGGAGTCGGCGGCGGTCGGCAACACATACACGATTACGAACGGCGATCCCGGCGCGAACGCCCCCTGCCTCTGGGGGGTCATCGGTCATGTTCTGGCGTCGCTCCGCTTGCCCACGATACAGCGTAGCGTTCCTTTGTCCGTCGCGCTCGCGCTCGCGGGAAGCGCGGAAGCGATGGCGAAAATCACCGGACGCGAACCGTTCCTGACGCGCTACTCGGCGTTGATCCTCGCGCGCACCCAGACTTATGATATTTCCGCCGCCCGCCGTGATCTCGGTTACGCCCCGGTCGTTTCGCTTGATGAAGGATTGGCGCGGACCATCGCCGCTCTGCAAAACGCGCGAGGCGTCGCGCCGTGATCACCGAGTGGTATTTGCTCGATACCGGCTTCTGCGCCGTCAAGGAGCGCATCGCTTACGGAACCGGCAACGGCATCGCTCCGTGTCATGCGGTCTGCGGTCTGCTTCACCATGACGCGCGTGGCTGGCTGCTCTTCGACACCGGGTATGCGCCGCGCGTGATGGAAGCGACAAGGTTTCTGCCCTATCGACTGTACCGATCGGTGACACCGTTTCATTTACGCGAAATAGACACGGCCATGCGCCAGATCGCACGCTATGGATTGACTCCCGACAACATAGAAACCGTGATCGTATCGCACTTCCACGCGGATCATATCGGCGGATTGCTGGATTGCGGTGCGGCTCATTTCGTCGCCTCACGGACCGCGTTCGAGGCGATACAAGGGCGGACCGGATTGGATGCACTCCGCCGTGCCTTTCTGCCACCGCTTTTGCCTGCCGATTTTGCCGCGCGCACGACTTGGTCGGAGGATCTGCATTCCGGTGAAATACTCCCCGGTTTAGGCGCTACGCGGGATTTATTCGGCGACGGTTCCTGCCTTCTGGTTGACCTCCCGGGTCACGCACGCGGACAGATCGGCTTGATAGCGCGGACGGTCAAGAGCGAAAGTTTGTTCTTCGCCGCCGATGCGACCTATTCGGCACGGGCAATCCGGGAAAACATTCCTTTCCACCCGGCAACTCGTTTTTTCACCGACGATAGCCGCGCCGCCCGCGCGACGCTACAGGCGCTACGCAAGTACCACCACGCTTGCCCCGAAACGTTGCTACTGCCGACACACTGCCCGGAGGTTTTCGCTCGATGCTCGCGATGAACCTGTTGCTTCCTTACCATTTCCTTCGCGCCGGTTGGGCGACGCGTCATCTGCACGGCGACACGTTGCAAGACTACCAGGACCGCAAAGTGCGCGAAATCATTCGGTACGCGGCGTTACACAGCCCGTTCTACCGCGAACTCTGGAAGGGTCGCGATCTGGACGATTGGCGGAACCTACCTACGGTGGATAAAGCGGCGATGATGGCGCACTTTGGCACCTTCAACACGCGCGGAATCACGAAAGAGGAAGCGTTTTCCGTCGCACTCCACGCCGAACGCAGCCGCGATTTCGCCCCGACCGTACGCCGCGATGTGACCGTCGGGTTATCGAGCGGGACGTCAGGACACCGGGGCGCGTTTCTGGTTTCGTCCGCAGAAACGGCGGCGTGGGCGGGGACGGTTTTGCGACGCGTTCTGCACCGACTGCCACGTCCCGGCTACCGCGTCGCGTTTTTCCTGCGCTCCAACAGTAATCTCTACGAGCGGATCGGCGGTCGCGTCCGCTTTCGCTGGTTTGATCTGATGACACCGATCCTGGAAGCGGTATCCGCGTTGAACATCTACGCGCCGGATTTGCTGGTGGGACCACCATCCCTTTTGTTATCGCTCGCCGAAATGGCTAAACGCGGATTGCTGACGATCCGACCGGAACGGCTCGTGTCCGTCGCGGAAACGTTGGAAGATCAGGACAAAACCGAGCTAGAGTCGACGTTCGGCGTCCCGGTCGGGCAGGTATACCAGTGCACCGAAGGGTTTCTCGCCGCGACCTGCCGCGCCGGTCGGCTACATATTAACGAAGACCTGGTCACGATCCAGTATGAGAAATTGGACGAGGGGACGGGGCAACCGGGGCAACGAGTCAGCCCGATTATCACCGACCTCTGGCGACGTACGCAACCGATAATCCGCTACCGGCTCGGCGACATACTCACACTGGAAGACGATACGACGCCGTGTCCCTGCGGTTCGCGTTTCCAGGTGATCCGAGCCGTCGAAGGGCGCTGCGACGACGTCTGTGCCTTCCCGGACGCTTCCACCGGCGAGCTACGTCGCTTCTACCCGGACACGATCCGGCGGATGATCCTGCTCGCGGATGAACGCGTCACCGATTACGCCGCGGTACAGGATGCGCCCGGTAGTCTTTCCATCCATCTCGCGATTGCGGGAGAGTCCGACTTCGCGGTGGTGCGAGCCAGCGTTCTGCAAAGCGCGACGGATATCCTTGGCCGATACGGTTGTTACGCAGAGCGACTGGAAATCGTCGCGGGATTACCGCACATACCACCGGGGGTCAAGCGCCGCCGCGTGATCTCGCTGGCAGGGCGTTCGGCGCAGCGCCAGCCCGTGCTTCCCGGCAGATGTTCGATAAAGTAAGCCATTTGTCTCATGCGGGACGTTCTGTCATGCTAGATAATAACGTCAAGCGAAAGGAAGAGATCACTAATAATGCATACGAAAACAATTTCTCTCCCCGTTAAAATCGCCGGTCTGGGTACGTACTTACCGGAGCGAGTCGTCACTAACGAGGAGCTAGAAGCCGATCTTGGTCTGGACCCAGGTTGGATCGCGAAGCGCACCGGGATCTGCGAGCGGCATTATAACACCGGCGAAACGGCGATTCATCAGGCGGCGCAAGCGGTGACAGCGGCTCTCGCCCGCGCGGGGTTGACCGTCTCCGACGTGGACGCGTTCGTCGGTGCCTCTTCCGGCCCGCAACAGTTGATCCCCTGCAACGCCGCCCTGTTGCAGCGCGAACTGGGGGCGCCAGACGGCGGGAGCATGTGCTTCGATATCAACGCGACGTGCCTGTCTTTCCCGGTCGCCCTGCATACTGTGGCACCACTGGTTGCCTCTGGTGCGTATCGATGCGCGGTGATTTTCAGCACCGAGATCGCTTCGCGCTCGCTGAACCCCGACCAGAAAGAAAGCGCAGTTCTTTTCGGGGACGCGGCGGCGGCGGCGGTTCTCGTTCGCACACCGGACGGCGAATCATCGGCGATTCATCTGGCGCGGTTCGCTACGCATTCCTCCGGAGCAGAGCATACGCAATTTCGTGGCGCGGGGTCGGCACACCACCCGAACGACCCCTGGACCACAACCGCGATGAACCAGTTCGACATGAATGGACCAGCGATATTTCTACAAGGAGCGCGAGCGATGACACCGTTCCTGGATAGTTTTTTCGCCGAACTCGGTATCCCCCGACAGGCTATCCGGCATGTCGTTCCGCATCAGGCCAGCGGTCACGCGGTGGATCTTTTACATAAACGGCTCGGATTCTGTTCACGACAGGTCGTCCGCAATCTCGAAACGCGCGGCAACTGCATCGCTGCGTCTATTCCCGTCGCATTGACAGAAGCAGTGCAGGCGGGGCGGATCGAGCGGGGCGACTCGGTTCTGCTTGTCGGAACCGGAGCGGGACTGACACTGGGGGCGTTAGCACTGACGTACTAGGCGGCGGCGGTTTCGTAGCAACCGGGTACAATAACGCCGTGTTGAACGGAATCATATCCCCCATTGTCGCGCAGCTGTTACTCGTGGCCGTATTGATTGCCGCGACAGTGTTCGTTTTGCGCGTCGTAACCACGAAACGCAAACGCGTACCGTTGACGCAAATGCTGTCCACGCTACCTGAAGCGGATGTCGCCGCTCTCGCCGAAGAGTTGCCGCAACTAAACACGCAATACCGCGTTTCCGCGCCGGTTACACGGTTAGTGCCGCCCGCACAACTGCCCGCCCCGCCGATAGTGGAAATCCGGCTCGGAAAACGCCCTGTACAGTTCACGCCGGTTGATATCACCCGCCCCAATGTTCCCGAGCGATATGAATCCGCGCAGGGAAAAACCGCCGATGCGACCGATGTCGCGTTGTTCGCCCTCTGTACCTTGGAAGAAGGCGGCGCGGATGCGATTCAAAGCCAGATCAAAGATTTCGATAAGGTGAAAGACGCGCCGAGCGTCGTCCGACTCGTTCCCACCCAGACGGTAGCCGGGGACTATATAGTCATCGCCCGCGTGTTATCCCATCGGCGGGACAATGTTTCCGAAGGCGTTTCGGTGATTGCATATCGTGCCGAAGTGATTAAGAACGCGGACACGCACCTGGTCATCGAACTCGCCGTACCCGACGAGGGACAAACGCCGTTCGCCGATGGCACGATGGTACACGGCACGGCACGGCTGTACGGCTATCTGCCGTAGGAGAAACTATGCCCGCACACCGACCGAACCCGTTTCCAACGGAGCACACCGCCAGTACTGTCTATGACACGCTGACCGTCGAACGCAGTGATGACGCGCCGTTGATACCGAAACAAGTTTATCGCCCCGACCTCCAGCAGAAAATCATCGGGTTGTACAAGGACGGGGTTGTATCCTGCAACATCGCGGCACTGCTTCACTTGCTGAACGACGATTTAGACTCGGCACACGTTCTTTCTCAGGCACACGAAGATGATCCGACCGCTAACTACGTTCACCAGATCGTCCATCGGCGCGAAGGCGACTTCGGGAACACGCGCTATTGGGTAGCGAAAACCGGGCCGCATCCGTTCTACACCGAACTCGCCCCGCTCGCGCAGACTGCCGGGCGCAACGA
>JACMMA010000477.1 GCA_014379275.1 Armatimonadota bacterium
AAGTCACCAACCGTATTTTCGTCCCATATACGCGCCGTACCAGATATGGACACCGCCGAACGACAGAGCCATCATCAGCGCGGCAAGATTTTCCGGAATAAACAGCGTCAGCGCCCCCATACCCAGAAACACCCAGCCCAGTGTAGACACTTCGCGCACGGAAAACATGCCCACCGCGAGCAGTGCCGCCGCGTATGCCAGCATCCAGACCCCGTAGATATACTCGCCGATCAGATTCGAGTGCATCAGGTAGAACGCCGACAGTAGCACCCCGACCGCCACGCCGGGAGCCGCGGCGCGCGTGAGATGTTTACCCAGCGGCGAGAACGGCGTCTTTCCGACGCGGACCGCCTTGCGCTTGGTCAGCACGACATCGGTCACGAGCGACAAAATCCCGACGCACGCCCAGACCGCGATAAACGCGTACCGGTCTAGCGGGCGCGGCAGATTCGGATACGGCGTGACAAATTGTGTCAAAGCCGAGCCGAGAAGCGCGAATATGCCGACCAGGACGCCCGACAGTCCCGACAACGTGGAGTGTTTCGTGGAACGCTCCATCGTCTGGCGGATGACACGCAAATGCTCCTGCGCTTCGTCCGCCGTGGTCACCACGCGAAACATGGCGCGATTCTCACCGTCTTTTTGCGAAGGCGGTGTATCCTCGGGGCGCGGTTGTTTCAGGAACGGCGATGTCATCGGCGATTTTTCAAGGCGCGCATTCTTTGCGTCACAAAGTTCTTAGAGATAGGATACCGCATTTCGTTGTGGTCGGCAAGCCGGCGGACATTTCTTCCGATTACAGCCACCATACTCTGCCTATCGCCTGCCATCTGAGGAGGAGCGCGCCGTCGCCCGCGAGTCCGGACCGCTTCAGCACCCACGCTACGAACGTATTGCTGTTGGGTCCGGGGAACGCCAGGTACCGCGTCCGGTGCGGGTAATTCGTCCACGCCCTTTCCAGGATGCGGGCGATGTTTTCGGCTTCCGCGCCCTGCCAGGTAAACAGCCGCACGGACGCCCCGCCGCCCACGCCGCTCTCGGGGCGCATCAGGTTTTTGTAAATGTGCCCGGCGCTTTCGCCGCCGGCACCCTGCCGCTGCCACACTTCCCACCGGACGGCGGTCGGCCCGTCGCGCACCACGAACCAGTGATGCCATGCAAACCGCGAAAGCGGACGCGGCAAGGGAGCGTACCATAGTTCCACGGTGACAGATTCGGCGGGCATATCGGACATTATCGAACTTAACCATACCGCACCGCGTCCTATTTTTCTAAAGACGGGGCGACTCGTATCTTATGTCTAACCAGTATCGGCGCACGAGACACTTGTAATGTTGTGAAAACCGCTCCGTTTCCAGCCGTCCTCCGCAACGTTCGATAGTACGCCACGAAGCGGGGTTGTTCGCATCCGCACAAAGCAAGACGCGCTCGATGCGAAGTTCGTGCGCCCTGTTTAGACCTGCTTTCAGCGCGGCGACTCCGTAGCCAAGCCCTCGGTAGGAGGGTGGGACATCATAGCCAATGTGCCCTGCCTCGGTAGCAAGGAACTCGCTGTCAATGTTGTGACGGACTCGCACGATTCCGACAACACCTTTACCCTCGCTATATAACCATCGGTGCGAACACGGAACCATTCCCGGCAGTAAATCTATTCCCTGCTCCTCGCCTAGAAGGCTTTGCACGTAGCCAGCGAAATCCGTTCGCGCCGCGTTATAGT
>JACMMA010000478.1 GCA_014379275.1 Armatimonadota bacterium
GCCGCCGCCAGCAGGTTTCCCTCTCGCGCCAGGACCGCTTTATTCTCGAACCGAGCGAGGATGTGGACGTTCGTGCCGGCATCCACGATGTGGGGCGCGCGGATAAACACGCCGCGCACCCGCCCCCCGTTCGCCACCTCATCAGGCACCGTGAGGTCGGTTTCGAACGATTCCGTTTGACGCCCGAAGGCATTTCGCACGACCGAAATATCCATCAACCCGAGTGTCGGCTGTCCGCCGCGCTTTTCGCCGCCGTCGATGCGCTTCGCCAGCAGAATCATCCCGGCGCAGGTACCGAAAATTGGTTTGCCCGCATCGTGTGCGTCGTGAATCGCTATATCCAATCCGAATCGGTTCATCAGTCGCCCGATCGCCGTACTTTCCCCGCCGGGCAGAATCAATCCGTCGCAGACCGCGACCTCGTCAGGAGTGCGAACCTCGACGGCATCACCGCCCGCCGCATTCGTCGCAGTAACATGCACGTCATACCCGCCCTGTAAAGCCAGTACACCTATACGCGGATGGTACGCTGTTCCACTATTCATCACCTCATTGTATCGTGCGGTTCGTATCTTCTGAGGCTCGGATGCGTCTTCGATGAATAATTCGAGCGCTTCGGTCACAGCTCGTTTTTCGCATGTTGAGTATACAGCATTCAAACAAGGCACAGGAATCGCCACCCGCTATCGTTCACGGAGAACTCAAGAACAACCCCGCGTCCGTACCTGCGACGCGGGGTTTCGTGAAACGCCATTTCGCTACCAGCCGCGATTCGCCATCTTATCCTTGTCGTCTAATTGGCGGATGTCGATGCCGACCATCGCTTCGCCAAGATTTTCCGAAATGGTGATCAATCGGTCGAAATCGTTGAAGTATGTCACGGCGTCCACCATGCGCTTCGCGCGCTCTGCCGGATCGCCCGATTTGAAGATGCCGGAGCCGACAAACACGGTCTCCGCGCCGAGCTGCATCATCAGTGCCGCGTCTGCAGGAGTCGCCACGCCACCCGCTGAGAAGTTCGGAACCGGTAATTTGCCATTCTCCGCGACATAGCGAACCAACTCGTACGGGGCTTGCAGGTTCTTTGCTTCCGTCATCAGTTCGGCCTCGTCCATGTTGCGGATCTTCCGGATGCCGCCCATCAGCGCACGCATGTGGCGGACGGCTTCCACGACGTTTCCGGTCCCGGCTTCACCCTTGGTGCGGATGAGTGATGCACCCTCGCCGATCCGGCGCAACGCCTCGCCGATGTCCTTGCAACCGTTCACGAAAGGCACTTTGTATTGTAATTTGTCCAGGTGGAATGCTTCGTCGGCGGGCGTCAACACTTCGGATTCGTCTATGAAATCGACGCCCATCGCTTCCAGGATCCGCGCCTCGACGATGTGTCCGATCCGGCATTTCGCCATGACCGGAATCGTCACCGCGTCCATGATCTCACGGATCATGCGCGGGTCACTCATGCGCGCTACGCCGCCGTCCTTGCGAATATCCGCCGGAACGCGCTCCAGAGCCATCACCGCCACGGCTCCCGCCTCCTCGGCGATCCGCGCCTGCTCGACATTGACGACGTCCATGATCACGCCGCCCTTGAGCATCTCCGCGAGTCCGGTCTTGTTGCGCCAGGTCGACTTTTGCGGCGTCCCGCTACCATTCGTGTGAATATTCGCGGGCATTTCCAGGGTCGCCGATCCATTATTTATCATCTTCGTAAAAACTTTCTAAAACAAATGTGTTGCAGACGTTTATAGTATCCGACACGGGAGCGGCTTTCAACGAAGCGGAAACGGCGTTTTTGTTGGAGGGGATATAAGTGGCGGGCGCATAAAGATGGGGCGAAACGTTACCGCATGCTTGCCAGCAGATCATCCAGGGATAGGAGAGCGAAACTGCTTGCGTAGTCGCTCATCGCGTAGGGAAGTACCACGGTGCCGTTGTGAACCAGCGCGCCGCAGGAGTACACCACATTGGGCACGTACCCCTCGCGTTCGTTAGCGTTGGGTGTAAGAACCGGCTCCCTGGTCCGCCCGATGACCTTGGTGGGGTCATCTTTATCCAACAATGCCGCTCCGATGGAATATTTCCGCATCGGCCCCACGCCGTGCGTGAACAGCAGCCAGCCGGCGTCGGTTTCTATCGGTGACCCGCAGTTCCCAAGTTGCACGAACTCCCAGGGGTACGTCGGTTTAAGGAGGACCTGTTTTGAGTACCAGAAATGCAACTGTTCGCTGAACATGATGTACACATTCTCGCCGTCCTGCCGCGAGATCATCGCATACAAACCGTTCACCTTGCGGGGGAACAGGGCCATCCCTTTGTTCATCACCTCGGGGCCGTTCAGTGTCGC
>JACMMA010000071.1 GCA_014379275.1 Armatimonadota bacterium
GAACACGTCCAAAGATTGTTGTATCAATTCCGTCATAAGTAAAATACATTTCTAAAGCCGGCACCTCGCTAGGCTATAACAACCGTTGTACAAACAAGAATCGTGCCGTCTCACCCACCGACCCTATTTTGGGAATCCCCACAGACAGACGATGTTCCAAACAAAACAAAAAACTCCTCCCGTGTAGGGAAGAGTTCGTGAAAAAATTCGGCGACGCGGGGAAATTTCATTGCAACGCACTCGTCAACCAATCGGGCAATTCCTCGTCGGATACGGCCGCCTTATCGGGCGGGCCGTCGTCGTTTTGTTCCAGGAGAAAGTTCAGATCGCCGTCCGCATGGCGTGCCTCCTGCTCGGCGAGGTAGACGGCGACGGTCTCGCGCTCCGTCGGTGATACGGAACGAATATCAACCGAGTCGCTGTTCCAACCGAAGTCCTTCACGGACTGCACATCACGCAGGTAGCGGGCGGTGGGAGCGTGCAGTTCCCGTGATAAACGGTCGGCAGGCATATCGGGCGGTAGATCCGCAAGAAGATGGAGATGATCCGCGACTCCCCCGACGGCGTGCACCCGTACATTCAGTGTTTCCGCATAGCGCGTGATGTACGGACCAAGTTTCGCTATCGAGGCAGGCGTCAACTTGCCCACCGCCACCTTCCAGCGGAAATGCAATAATATTTCGATCCCAGGGTTGCGGCGGACAGGCATTGTGCGTTTCCAAAGGGGTAGGTTGGAAGGTAAAAGGGGGCAGAAGGTAGTCCCATCGGTAATTCGCGGGACCACCCCGCTGGTAGTAACTGCCTACCCCTGCCCCCTTTACCTATCCCCCCAGCATTTCAAGGCGACTGGCGACAGTGTTCACGTCCTTGTCGCCACGCCCAGACAGGTTCACGACCACGATCTGCTCGGGGGTCATGGTTTTCGCGAGCGTTTTCAGATACGCGAACGCGTGCGAGGTTTCGAGTGCCGGAATGATCCCTTCACACCGCGATACCCAGCCGAACGCGTCTAACGCTTCGGCGTCGGTAACGGAAACATACTCGGCACGTCCCCGATCCTTGAACGACGAGTGCTCGGGACCGACGCCGGGGTAGTCCAGGCCCGCCGAGATCGAGTGTGCTTCTTGAATCTGCCCGTGCGCGTCCTGCAACAGGTACGTTTGCGAGCCGTGGAGAACGCCAGGGCGCCCCTTGGTCAGGGTAGCCGCGTGCCTCTCGGTATCCACGCCCTCACCCGCCGCCTCGACGCCGATGAGGCGCACCGACTCGTCGCCGATGAACGGATAAAAGATGCCCATCGCGTTGGAGCCGCCGCCCACGCACGCCACCACGGCGTCCGGCAGTCGTCCTTCACGCTCAATGGTCTGCCGACGGGCTTCCTCGCCGATAACGGCCTGGAAATCGCGCACCATCATCGGGAACGGATGCGGACCGGCGACCGACCCGATGATATAGTGTGTGTCACCTACATTCGCCATCCAGTCGCGCATCGCGTCGTTCATCGCGTCCTTGAGCGTTTGCGTGCCAGAAACTACCGGGCGCACCTCCGCGCCCATGATGCGCATACGGAAAACGTTCAGTGCCTGCCGCTTGATGTCTTCCGCACCCATGTAGACCGTGCAGGGAAAGCCGAACTTCGCGCACACGGTCGCGGTCGCCACGCCATGTTGACCGGCTCCGGTTTCGGCGATGATGCGTGGCTTGCCCATGCGCCGCGCGAGCAGAATCTGCCCAATGGTATTATTGATCTTGTGCGCCCCGGTGTGACACAGATCCTCGCGCTTCATATAAATCTTCGGACCGCCGAGTTCGCGCGTAAGGTTCGCGGCGAACGTCAGCGGGGTTTCGCGCCCGACATACTCCTTGAGAAGCGAGGCGAGTTCGGCGCGGAACGCGGGATCGGCTTTGGCGCGCTCGTACTGCTCTGCGAGTTCGTCGAGGGCGGGGATCAGGGTTTCGGGAACATAACGTCCGCCAAACCGCCCGAACTGTCCGAGGGCGTCCGGTTGGGAGGTAAACGGTGCGGGAATCGTAGCGGTAGACATAAAATTAAACTGTGTCCGTTTCTAACAACAATCGCGGAGCAGACCGCGTTCGTCCATTGTATCGCACACACAAAGCATTACGGGTTTTCCTCGGCGTCTTCTTCCCAACCGAACTTCGCACACGTTTTCGGAAAGCGTTGCGGTAGGTCGTCCTCGTCCCATCGGTCGCCTTGAGGTTCGGACGCGTCGGATTCGCCTTCGTATACTATGTTCGGAAAGACGTCGTTCAAGTCCTTACCCGTTTTGGCTTCGTAAACGTCGCCTGCGACATGGAAAAAACCCTCGAAATCCGGCTCCATATCATTATCTATCGCAATGATTTGCGCCAGGTTATCCGGGTCGCGCACAGATTGTTCGAACGTTTCGCGCCCTTGTGCGAGAAGCCAGCGACGGAAATACTCGAATGCATCGTCGGAGCAGCCGCCACTGATGATGTACGCGACTCCCCACAGATCCCAGTGGTTCGACCGCCGGTGAACCGCGTGCATGACGGTGTCAAACGCCACGATCTCATCGGGGGACAATGTTTCCAACAACGACGTCAGTTTTGCCGATTGTCTGTCGTTCGCGTCCTCGTCCACGGTCCCCGGACGCACCCCGTCACGGGATTGGTTGACGATGTCCCAGAACCGATCTTCGGTCACCGCTTTAGTTCTTCCCAAACCTGTCGCGGACCATCGAAGACGATACGTAGAAGGTTCAATACGTCTCTACCAACGGTGCCGTATGGCAAGTCAGCAACAGCGTAGTTATCTGTGAAGGTTTTGCCGATGAAATGAAGCTTCAATCGAACCAGTTTTGCCTCCTCACCGCCGCCACCGAAGCCGCTCAGACCAAAACCTGTCGAAGCAACTTCCGACTCCTCAATAGCCAATTCGGATAGTGCTGAGTGGGGAACAATATTTATGTCGGCACCGGTGTCTATCACCATGCGGATGCCGCCTACTTTTTTCAGACTCACTAAATGGGTCAGTTCAACAATGGCTACCGGGATCGGAGGGTCGGAAAGGTCGCTGTCATATTTGGGCATCGTCTTCCGCCATCTCCTTAACGAACAAGGAAGCCTTGGAGGGATCGGCGAGGCGGGGCTACGAATAAGCATCGCGTCTCCCCGGTGCGGTATCCTTACCGCGAAAATTTGTGGCGGTTCCTGTACGACATTATCGGCTTCCGTTACCTCCTCGGGAACGACAACGTATACTTTCGCGTGGGGGCGGACCTGCACATCACCAATGAACCGCACGTTGCCATTCTCATCAATCACCGCTTCGAAAGTTTGTACGGGCATCTGGGTTTCCTCCGCTTTATTTTACCGCTTCTCAGAACCCGTCGAGCGACAGCCACTTGCGGTTGTCGCGGGCGAGCAGTTCGTCGGCGGCTTCCGGTCCCCATGTCCCGGCGGCGTAGTTCGGGAAGTCCACCGGATCCTGGTTCCAGTAAGCGAGAAGCGGGTCCACCACGCGCCACGCGGCGTCGATCTCGTCCTCGCGCATGAACAGTACTGCGTCGCCGTTCAGCGCATCGAGTAGCAGGCGCTCGTAGGCGTCTTTGAGCGGGACTTTGAAAGCCTCCCCATACAGCATGTCGAGTTCGACCGGAATGAGGTCGTTCAGCGTACCGGGCTTCTTCAGTTCCACGATCAGCGAAATCTCGGCGTCGGGTTGGATGCGCAGACGCAGGATGTTCGGCTCCGGGCGGCGCGTCGAGCCGCGAAACAGCGGTAGCGGCGCGCCCTTGAACTGGATCAGCACTTCGGTGAGTTGTTTGGGCAAACGCTTCCCAGCACGGATATAAAACGGCACGCCCGACCACCGCCACGACTCGATGCTCAGTTTCGCCGCCATGAACGTTTCGGTGCACGAACCCGCGGGGACGCTAGCCTCTTGCGCGTAACCGGGGACCGGTTCGCCATTCATGCCGTGCCCTGCGCCGTACTGCCCGCGCACGGCGTGGTAGTTGTTCAATGGGCGCATCGCGTCCAGTACTTTCGCTTTTTCCTGTCGCACGGCGTTCGCGGCGAACGAATTCGGTGGCTCCATAGCCAGAAGCGAGATCACTTGGAGCGCATGCGACTGCACCATGTCGCGCGTCTGCCCCATCGCGTCGAAGTAGCCTCCCCGATTGCCAACACCGAGCGTTTCCGCCACCGTCACCTGGACCTGATCGATATGGTTGCGGTTCCAGAGTGGCTCGAAAAGTGAGTTGGCGAAGCGCAATACCGACACATCCTGCACGGCGTCTTTGCCAAGGTAGTGGTCAATCCGGTAGACCTGATCTTCCTTAACGACTTCGTGGAACTGATTGGTCAGGCGTCGCGCCGAGTCGCGGTCAGTTCCGAACGGTTTTTCGGCGATGATTCGGGTCCACGGGGCATGCGACGACGCTTGCGTGACCAATCCATCCTGCTGCAGGTGCCGAAGAATATCCGGCACCAGTGCGGGCGGCGTGGCGAGGTAGTACAGATGATTTCCGAACGTCCCCCGCTCCCCGTCCACACGAGCCAACTCGCTTTTCAAGCGGTCGTACCCCTCGGCGTCGGTAAAGTTCGCGGGAACAAAAGAGGTCAGCTCGACGAACTGTTCTAAACGGTGGTCGGCACGCTCCTCATCTGGGATGAATTCTTGGATCGCCGCCCGGACGAACTCGTGATAATCGGGCGCTTTCTTATCCGGCAGGGCGAAGCCGACGATGGCGAACCGCTCCGGCAGGCTGTTCGCGTTAAACAGACGAAACAAGGCGGGCAACAATTTGCGGCGCGTCAGGTCACCCGTCGCGCCGAACAAAACGAACGTACAGGCAGTTAAAGGCATTTTTCTTTTTCGCTAGCGGGATTTTCTTGGTGATTGCGGGAACGCCCTACAGGTCTTTTTTACCGCCACTCGGCACCGTCGCGCCGGGAGAGGAGGATTCCTGTTTTGCTGCCGTAGTCGCGTGCCCGCCGAACTGGTTTCGAAGCGCGGCGATAAACTGGCCCTGGTACGATTCGTCCTGCCGGGACCGAAAGCGCATCTGCAACGCGAGCGTAATCACAGGGAGCGGCACGGCGCGATCGACGGATTCCTCCACCGTCCAGCGCCCGGTACCGTTGTCGGCGATGTCGTCCGCGATGCCTTCGAACTCCTGCCCTTCCGTTGTGAAGGCACGTTCGGCGAGTTCTAGCAGCCATGACCGCACCACAGACCCCTTGTTCCAGAGCGCGGTGACTTTCGCTAAATCTAGATCAAACTCTTTCGCGGAATGGAGCAGTTCGAACCCTTCGGCATACGCCTGTAATAAACCGTACTCGATGCCGTTGTGCACCATCTTGGTGAAGTGTCCGGCGCCAACCGGTCCGACATGAGCGTAGCCGCCATCGGTCGCCAGGTCTTTGAGTGCCGGTTCGAGCGCGGCAAATGCTTCGGGAGCGGCCCCGACCATCAGGCAGTAGCCGTTTTTGAGACCCCAGACGCCGCCCGAGGTGCCGCAGTCGGCATAGTGGATGCCGTGCGCCTCCAACTCTTTGGCGCGGCGCAGGGTGTCTTTATAGTTCGCGTTGCCGCCGTCCACAATAATGTCGCCGGGCTTCGCGTTCGCGGCGATTTCGGTAATTGCGCCGTCGGTGATCGGTCCGGCGGGCACCATGAGCCAGAAGACGCGCGGACCGGATTTATACAGCCCGGAAAGTTCCCGTGCGGTCGGGACGGTGGCGGCAATCCCTTGCCCCTCGACTAACTCGCGCGTTTCCGCTGAAGGGTCCGCACCGTAAACGGTGTGCCCACGCTCCGCGAGACGGACTGCCATGTTACCGCCCATCCGCCCCAATCCGATAAAACTTATTTCCAAGCCACTACCTCCGGGAGTTATTCCAACCATCAGCCACTACAATCCACATAGAACACACAGTTCGTTCCGACCATAGTGTACCCAAACAAAATCTCTTATTGTTTCTTTCGTCCTTCCCGGACGGGGCCAACCTTACGTTGGATCGTTGGACCTGCGGTGCTCGTTTCGTGCTGGTGGTTGTGTGTCGGTTGGTTCTTCCCCGCGAATCCGTGGGTGACGGTTTTTCACGCAGTGAA
>JACMMA010000072.1 GCA_014379275.1 Armatimonadota bacterium
GAGGAGATCCGTCGACTTTTACACAAAGCCGGTGCCGATACGGACGCGCCTTCCGTCAACGCGGCAGTCGAAGCGTACACGGAAGGCGCACACAGGGAAGCGGTCCGTTCTGTCGCCCGATTGAGCGCCTTGCACACGATTCCAGACGGGGAGACACAGCGCCGTGCCGCCGCTGTTCTGGGAGCGATGGCACGGCGCCGGGGTCACGATGCGGAAGCGCCACAACCGGAAGAATCATTACTCGCACTACTACTTGCGAAAACTGCGCTCGGTCAGGGGGCGTAACACCGCACCCCGACGGTTTATTGCTTAAAAACACACCGCCCGCCGATATATGTCCCACGAACGGTAAGCGAATCGTCCACCAGCACAAAGTCGGCATCTGCATCGGTAGCGATCCTGCCCTTGTTGATGATTCCCAGTGCGTTCGCCGCGTTTGTCGAGGAAATGAGCCTCAATGTGTCCCATCCGGCGTTTGTCCATTCGCGCATGTTACGTACCGCCTGCGCCATCGTCAGTACGGACCCGGCAAGCGTCCCGTCGGAAAGTAATGCTTTCCCGTTCGCCACCGCCACCACATGTCCGCCCAGGTCGTAGGCCCCGTCCGGCGCACCCGCACCGGCCATCGCGTCGGTGATCAGAATGACATTGCGATCTTTTTTTGCCTCCAGTGCCAGACGAGCGATTTCCGGCGCGACGTGATGCCCGTCGGAAATGATTTCACAACGCATTCGGTCATCGGTTAGTGCGACCCCGAGAACACCGGGGTTCCGATGATGTAGAGCGGGCATCGCGTTAAAAAGATGCGTCGCATGCGCGTAACCCGAGATATCAAGGGCGGCGCGCGTTTGCTCTGCCGACGCATCCGTGTGACCGAACGAGACCACAATGCCTCGTTCCTGGCAGATTCGAATCAGATCGTCCGCGCCCGGCTCCTCTGGGGCGAGCGTGATCAGTTTGAGTGCAGCGCCGGCGACATCCAGCCACTCGGCGAACTCCGCCGCGTCATACGGGCGAACAAACTCCTTCGGTTGCGCTCCCGGTCGCTTCGCCGAAATGTAGGGGCCTTCCAAATGAATACCGAGAACCTGCGCTCCATCCGGGCAGAAATCCGCGCCGGATTCGTATGCGTTTCGCGCCGCTGCCAGTGCGTTCGTGATCTTCTCCCGGCTTTGCGTCATCGTCGTCAGAAGGAGTCCGGTTGTACCGTTCCGCGCGTGGGTGCGGCAGATTGTTCGCAGGGCGTCCGGAGTAGCATCCATCGTGTCCGAACCGCCGCCGCCATGGATATGTATATCGATAAACCCCGGTAACAGGGTAAACCCGGTCGCATCCAGGACCTGACTCCCGGGCGAACTAGAGGGTGTCCCGGCGTTCCGATTAAACTTCCCGTTCTCGATACCGATATTTCTGTCAGTCACGCCCTGCTCAGAAACGACGTGCGCGTTTTGAACGATCACCGGTTCTCTGTCCCGCCCGGTCCATCGGTGGGACGACCGCCTTCGGGATTCACGGGTTGGGTTGGCTCCTGACTCATCGGGTTGGGGGTGGGGGCAGGCAGGGGTTGCGCTTTCACTTCCGCCAGTCTCGCCTTGAGTTCAGCGTTTTCTTTCTCCAGCGCGTCAAGGCGTGTCAGCACCTCGCCGAACTTGGACTGCACCTCGTCTATCGATTGCTTCGCCTCGACCTTATTTTGCTGGACCTGTTGCTGCACCTTTTTGATATTCGGTTTGTTGAGCAGTTGCGGGTTAAACGCTTGTGTCTTCCAGAGCCAGAAACTTGCCGCCCCCAGAATCGCCACCGGGGCGAGGGAGACCAAGATGAGCGAGGAGATCGGTGGTCCGGATTTACCCTCTTTCGGTTCGAAGGCGCGGACCAGTCCGATCGAGAGCAGGTACAGACCCGCCATCGGAACCGCCATCATCAGCATCGTCAGCGGGTCGTTCGACGGAGTCAGTGTCGCCGCCGCGACGAAGATGGCCACCGTGGCTTGTCGCCAGTATTTGGTCATCAGCTCCGCGTTGATGATCCCGATGCGGGCAAGAAATAACAGAACGACGGGCAGTTCGAACCCGATGCCGAATGCGAGCATGATTTTCGCCGTCAAGAGAATATATGCCTTCGGGTCCTGATTCAACACGACGTTATCAATGTTGTTCAGGAATCCGGCCATCCATCCGTAACAGGCAGGGAGAGACGCGTACGCGGTCGCGATTCCGGCTAGAAAAAGCAAGATCGAGAACGGCGCGAGGAATGCGATGGGCTTGCGCTCTTCGGGGGTCAAAGCAGGTTCGACGAATCCCCACAACTCCAGCGTGATAAAAGGAAAGGCGATAGTGATCCCCGCGATAAACGAGACCTGCATCTGGAGCAGAAAAGGATCGACAACGCTCGTGAACATGTACTGCGAACTGGTCTTTTCCAGAATTGGTTGCAACGGGTACGAGAAGAGAGCGAAAATAGGGTCGAAGAAACTATACGCCAGAATCATACCGACGATCAGGTACAGCGCGGCGCGGAAAAGGCGGGTACGCAGTTCGGCTAAATGCTCGACTAATTCCATCTGCGCTTCGGTCGTTCGCGGTGAGTTTGCCATAGTTGGTTTGATTATACCGCGTAGGGCAGTCCGATATCGTCGCCCTTCTATCGCGGCAGACGTTCTAAAAGTTGGCGGAACCATTCCTCGTCCCGGACCGGAAGCAAGTCCTCGTCGCGCATGATCCGGCGACGTGGGGGCAGTATGTCCCTGCCCATGCCGTCCTCAAGGAGCCGCCGACACTCATCGGGGGAGTTTCGCAACGCCGCGACGCATGCCAGGTCGTACACGCCTTTTTTGCGGTCGCCCCGATTCGCCGTTTCGTAACTTTCTTGTGCCAGATAAAGCAGTTCTGACCGTTTCGCGGCGTCCGGCTCGCGGTATGCCCGCCGGAGATGGATGTTGCCCTGTATCATCCAGGCGTTGATTGTGTTCGGGTTGAGATCCCGTGCTTTTTGGCATTTCGACTCCGCCTCGCTTAGTAATCGCTCGAACTTCACCGGGTCGGGGGCGAGTTTCGCCTGAAATGTCAGCATGTCCGCCCAGGCGATCAGCGTGTCGACCGCATGGGGATTCAACTTAACAGCGACGGCGAACTTTTCGCACGCCTCCAGACAGCGCTCCGACGCCCGGTCCGCCTCGCCGTCCACGGCCCGGAGCGCGTAGGCGGCTCCCCAGTTCGCCCAGTAGAGGGCGATGCCAGATTCGATCGCGACACACGAACGGTATTTCGCTTCGGCTTCCTCGTAGAACGCTGTCGCCTCTTCGTCTGTGCGAGAGATGTTGCCTTGTTCCAGGAAGACATTCCCCCAATTGAGCAATGTTTTGTGCGATCCGGGTTCCAGTTTGTGGGCGACGACGTAATGTCCGTCCGCCTCTGCAAGAGATTCCCTGCGCGCGGCAGGGGGCTCCAGTCGTGATCGAGAGTGGAGGAGTAAGCCCCGGTTCGCCCAGAGCATCGCGGCGTCCGGCGCGAGGGCTATTCCCAGGCGAAGCTTCGCGTCGGCTTCTTCAAACCACTCCGCTACGCCAGGTGAACCTGGTAGCCGCTTCGCCAGTTCCAGCAAGGCAAGAGCGGCGTTGTTGAGTGGTTCGACGGCGTCGGGTTGGAGGGATGCGGCGTAATTCGATTTCTCGACGGACTCTATCAGAAGGGACAGGGATCGCTCGTTGTCGATCTGTTGGGCGCAGTTGAGTAGCGCGACGCCCCAATTAATCCAGGTCTGGTAGCTCCGGGGCGAAAGTTCGGAAACCACGGCGTAGCGCACGAACGCTGCGTCGAATAATCGTTCGCACTCGGGTGACGCCGACCGCATCGCCCGTTCGGTGTAACAGAGTGCGGCTCCCCTCCACGCTTCGATCTGTCGGGCGGATGTTCGAATCGCACTTTCATAGTGGGCGGACGCCTCCTCGAAAAGCGGCACGGGATTGCCTGTGGTGTCCCGCTTGGCACGTTCCAGCAATGCCGCCCCACGATTCTGCCAGTAGGCGGCGTTGTTGGGAGACAGGTCTGAGGCGACAGTAAACTTTCGACCGGCTTCGGTCAGCATCTGTTCCGCGATGTCGGGCGGCATCGTCAACGCCTCATCGAATATGCCGCGTCCCCATTCATTCCACGCCGCATGGTTCCGGGAATTGACGCGCAACAACTGCGCCGCGATGATTTCGTATTCTGCCGGCATGTCGCTAGCGTTTTCGTTCCGGGGTACGGTTTATCCTTCCACCATGAGCGAGTCGATTTCGCCTGCCAGGTTGCGCCTCGCCTGCTCCTCACGCCCGGATACTCCAATCCAATCCCCGTGAAAGATTCGCGGACGTTCCAGAAAGCGCGCTAGAACTCGGGCACGTCCCGTACGCCATGCGTCCTCGGGCACGTGTGCGTATTCGGCCCGGATCGCCTTGCGGTAGGCTTCATATTCCTCAGGCGTTCCGCCGAGAATGTACAGGTCGGCGTCAACGAGGAGGACTGCGTCGGTGAGGTCGGGCGAGGGCAGGTGGTGCGCCGTCATCTCGATCAGATCGGTCACCCGGTGGATCATCACCGGCGGGTGGCCTTGTTGCGCGAGCTCCTCCGCGGACAGTGCCGCGCTACGGGTTTCGTTATCGCTTCGGGTCGGGTCGTAGATGGCATCGTGGTACAGCGCGGCGGCGACTAGCGACACGTCGGGGTCATCCGTCCATTCGCGCAGGTGGGAAAGTACATCGAGGGTGTGCGCCTCGTTGTGATACGCGCGGTGGGGTTCCCCGAACCGCCCGCGCAGTCGAAGAATCGCCCCCGCCATCGCACCGGGTTGGGGCGCGATGGCGGCGAAGGCCGCTTCGAGGGTCGGTTTCGGCATAACGGTATTCTACGGTGTGCTCAGCAATTTCTTGACTACGCCAGACAACACCGACTTATCAGTGCCCGCGAGGCGGTTCGGGACTTCCGCC
>JACMMA010000479.1 GCA_014379275.1 Armatimonadota bacterium
ACCTGCGAAACCGGGTGCACCGAAAGTCGGCTTCCCTTTTGTGCAAGCGTCATGCCGCTGAGTATCGGGTCGGCCTTGACTGAAGCAAGTGGGATGGAATGGGCGAACGTGGCAATATAGCCGACATCCACCATTAGCCAGAGGGGATTCTCGGGGGTCGAACGCGGATCATAGTGGGCGTTGCCCACCTCCCACGCCGTGTGATCCGGGTAGGCAAGACGCACCACCTCGGCTAATCCGACAATCGCGGATGGTGTGGCATTGGAGTGGTAAAACAATAGCCGGTCGCCGACCTTCATCCCGTCGCGCATGAAGTTGCGCGCCTGGTAATTGCGCACGCCATCCCAGCAAGTTATTCGGTCATTCTCGAGGTCGCTGATAGAGTATTCGTGTGGCTCACTTTTAATCAACCAATACTGCGGCATAAAATCCCTTCCACGTGGTTCGTAGTTGCGTGCCTGGGTACAGGCGTGATGTAACATTATTGCTGTCACAACCGATTCTCTTCAAGGCGTTCCAGATCCTGTCCGGTTGTACAGAGGGAGTGTTGCCCGAATCTGGGTAAGACAGGGGAAACAAAGGAAACGACCTATGAAAATACGGAACAGAAACCGAACGATGTTGTGCGCTCTGCTTGCTGTTGCTCTGCCGGGCGCGGCACTGGTTGTCACAGGATGCGGCGGTAAAAAAGACCAGTCCCAAATAATCGGGCGGTTACTCAATGCACCGACCGAGTTTGCGAACCGCGACCTGGACATCGTCGGCAAAGTGGTAAACACCTTCGACCCGACCGGCGGACTGTTAGGGCTCGCGGCATATCAAGTAGAAGATGGTAGCGGAAAAATCTGGGTCGTCAGTCGCGCCGGGGCCCCCTCCATCGGGCAGGAAATACGATTAAAAGCGCGTTTGCGCCGTGACCCGCTCCCCATCGCCATCAGTCTCCCCGGCGTGAGTGTGACACTCCTTGATGAATTAGAACGCCAGAGAAGATAGGTTAGGAGTCAGGGGGCGACAAAGACTGCCTCCTGACCCCAGGGAGACTACTTCAGGGCGGGAGCCTTGTCCCGGTTAGCGACGGCGACGGCGGTCAGGAAGATGGTCCGCGACACCCGTTCGTACTTCGCAAAGTCGATTTTATCCACCTCGTCCGACGGGCGATGATAGTCGGCATGGACGCCGTCGAAGAAGAATGCGATCGGGATTCCCCGTTGCGCATAGTTGTAGTGATCGCTCCGGTAATAAAAGCCGTTCGGGTCATTCGGATCGTCGTAGCGCAGATCGTAGGAAAGTTTCGTGTAGTCGTTGTTTACCTTATCCACGACATCGCCGAGTTCCTTGGAAAGCATCCGGGACCCGATCACATAGATTGTGTTGGGATCGGACAGCGTCCGGTTTCTCCCCTGCGTGGCGTCCGCGTTCGCCTTGCTCCGCCCGATCATGTCAATGTTGAGTTGCGTCACGATGGCGTTAATCGGCACCGTCGGATTTTGCGTGAAATATTCCGAACCCCACAAGCCTTTTTCCTCGCCGCAGTGCCACACAAATAATATGCTGCGCCTGGGGCGTCGATCCGGCTGAGACGCCAGCGTTTCCGCCATCGAAAGCAGGGCGACGGTGCCGGAGCCGTCGTCGTCTGCGCCGTTATTGATCCGGTCCCCGGCAGCATCCGGCGTGCTCCGGACGCCGATATGGTCGTAGTGCGCGCCGAGCGCGACATACTGATTCTTCAAACGAAGGTCGCTACCCTCCCAGACCGCGACGACGTTTTGTGTGGTCGCATTTTCGACCCGCACCCCGATAGCGAAGGTCGCCGTCTTGCCCGCACCGAAAACGAACGCGCCGGTTTCAGGCTTCGTTTTGGCATCGGTGAGCGCGGTTTCCAGCGTGACTTTTTCACCGGACAGCAGCGCATTCGCGGCGGCGGGGGAAAGCGTGATCGAGGGTAAACCATCGTCAATCTTGCTATCTTTGGCGACGGGTTCGGTCCTCATCCGGCGCGGTGACCCTGTCCCCCCTGCGGTTTTCGCCCATGCGGCTTCGTCCGCGGAGTTCGGCAGACGGATGATTCCGACCGCGCCGTTCTTCGCGGCGTAATCATCCGGTGCCATCCAATCCGTACCTTCCCCACCTGACGTCAGTTCCTCCCGGGTGACGCCAGGCGGCGGAAACCCGCTCGGCGCAACCACCACGATTTTCCCACGAACGTCCAGCCCTGTGTAGGCGTCTATCCCCTTCGATTTCACGAGCCAACCATGCCCGACGTAGACAAGCGGTGCAGGAGCGGCAATCGCGGCACTCCCCTCGCTCGCGCCGTTCAGCAGAAAGTCCT
>JACMMA010000480.1 GCA_014379275.1 Armatimonadota bacterium
GCGATAGAAAAATGTAAACAGAGTTTGGAACTCGCCGAGCGCATCGGTGCCCGGTGTTGCGTGAATATCGCCGGGTCGCGGGGTGACCAATGGGACGGTCCCCACCCGGCTAACCTTTCCGAAGAAACCTTCGACCTCGTTGTGGAGACCGTGCGCGACATCATCGACGCCGTACAACCGCGACACGCGTTCTATTGTTTGGAGACGATGCCCTGGATCTACCTCGACTCCCCGGACAATTGCCTGCGCATCCTGCAAGCCGTCGACCGTCCGCAGTTCGGGATGCATCTCGATCCGGTAAATATGATCAGTAGTCCGCAACGGCTGTTCGACAACACGAACTTCCTGCGGGAGTGCTTCGCGAAACTCGGTCCGCACATCAAGAGTTGCCACGCCAAAGACATCGCGATCTCCCCGCGACTGACGGTCCATCTGGACGAGGTGCGACCCGGTCTAGGAGTGCTGGACTATCCCACTTTCCTGCGCAAGTTGTCCGCACTGGACCCGGACATCTCGCTAATGGTCGAGCATCTTTCCTACACCGGAAGAATATGCCCTCGCCGCCGCGCACATCCGCGCCTTAGCAGTGGAGGCGGACGTCAGGCTATGAACGCCGAGCCTACCTGTAAACACGCTCACGGGCAAGTGCCGCTAATTGCCGAGCCGTCGCAGGATGGCGGCTACGGCGTCGTGAACCGAGAAAGGGAACGCCCCCTATCTGGCGGTGGTGCCGGTCACGAGAATGTCATCCAACCGGTCCACGGTCACTGTGTGGACTAAAGCCGCGGGAAACCCGAGATAAAACACCCCTGTACGCTTGCCACGAACCCTAAGGGTTTTACCTTTAAAGTGTTCGGTCACATCACTGACCCCCAGATTCTTCAGTCGAGTGACAACTTCCGATGTGATGTGAACCTCAACGCGATCCCTGAGAGTCGGATCACGAAGAACCTCGCGTGGATCGGGCTCGACGTAAGGAGAAACCAGCGTCACTCCCTCGCTTTTACTCGAACCGTCGGCGACGCGAAAATCGCTGACCAGAATCCGTCCTTCTTTGTCCGGTTGTGCGTCGCCGACGGTTTTAGCCAGCATATTCCCCGGAGATGTTGACAGCGGGGAGGTATTGCCGACTGGAGCTTGACCGTGTGCCAAAGAGGTGTGGGAAAGTGTAACCACCAGTACGGTTAACACGCTTGAAAGCAGAAGATGTCGTCCTGTTCGCATACGTAGTTCCTTTGTCGATAATATTACCACGCACGAAATAAGACACCTGCGTCAACGACAAAACAACCGGCGTTTTTTAGGTATAACTCCGTTATGGAACACAGACTTTTGGGCGGGTCGGGCTTCAAGGTGCCCGTGTTGTCGCTGGGCACCGGGACGTTCGGCGGGTCGGGCGACTTTTTCAAGGCGTGGGGCAGCACCGACGTGGCGGGAGCAACCCGCCTTGTGGACGTTTGCTTGGAAGCAGGTTTAACCCTGTTCGATTCTGCCGATGTGTATTCGGGCGGTGCCGCCGAGGAGATTCTGGGGCAGGCGATCCAGGGACGACGCGACCAGGTGCTCATTTCCACCAAGGCGGGGTTTCGCACCGACCCGGGTCCGAACGGAACCGGCTCGTCACGCTTCCATCTGACGCAGAGTGTCGAAGCGAGCCTGCGTCGGTTAGGGACGGATTACATCGACCTGTTTCAATTGCATTCCTTCGACGCGCTAACGCCTTTGGAGGAAACCTTACAAACCCTCGATGATCTGGTTCGCGCGGGCAAGATCCGCTACATCGGCTGTTCGAACTATTCGGGCTGGCATCTGATGAAAGCACTGGCGATCTCGGAGCGATACGGTCTTTCCCGCTTCGTCGCCCATCAGGCGTACTACTCGCTAATCGGACGCGACTACGAATGGGAGCTGATGCCGCTCGGAATCGACCAGAAGGTTGGCGCCGTGGTCTGGAGTCCGCTCGGTTGGGGACGACTGACGGGTAAGATTCGTCGCGGTCAGCCGGTGCCGGAAGGAAGCCGATTGCAGTCGAAAACGGTCGTGGACAGCGGTCCCCCCGTGGACGATGAGTATCTCTACCGGGTCGTGGACGTATTGGATACTGTAGCCGAGGAGACAGGCAAGACAGTGCCACAAATCGCGCTCAACTGGCTTCTCGCGCGTCCGACCGTGGCGACGTTGATCATCGGCGCACGCAACGAAGAGCAACTACGGCAAAACCTGGGGGCAGTCGGCTGGAATTTGACCACCGAGCAGATCGCCCGTCTGGACGCGGCAAGCGTGACCACCAAAGCGTATCCGTACTGGCATCAAGGCGGCTTCGATAGGAACCCGTCACCGGTTTGATGCGGCGGGCAGAAGGGACGATTCGATGAAAGGCACCGTGGTCGCGGTCAGTCGAAGCGCGGAGCATTCGTTCCACAAAGTGAACCAACCCGGCATCCGTCTCCTCGCCGGACTGGGTGTGGAAGGCGATGCCCATTCCGGCGAAACGGTAAAGCATCGCTCCCGTGTTGCGGCGGACCCATGCCAGGCCAACTTGCGCCAGGTGCATCTCATGCACGCGGAGCTTTTCGACGAACTTTGTGCGAACGGCTTCGTTGTGTCCGCCGGAGAGATGGGTGAGAACATCACCACACGCGGTGTTGCCCTGCTCGGATTGCCTAACGGCACTCGGCTGCATGTCGGCGTGTCGGCGGTCGTCAAGCTGACGGGCTTACGCAACC
>JACMMA010000481.1 GCA_014379275.1 Armatimonadota bacterium
CCAGCCCTGGCCCTACCCGCACCAACTCATGATCGGCTTCACCGCACGCGCGACCGCCCCCGACAGGGCACTCACCGTTGACGAATCCGAGCTCGACGGCGCGAAGTGGTTCGACGCAGACGACCTGCCGCAACTGCCGGGAAAACTCTCACTCTCGCGCCAACTCATCGACAATTGGCTAGCAGCAGTCGCACAGAAATAACAGCGTGGTGCTCTCAGCCCCGTGCTGTTTCCGGCGTTTAAAATATTTTTTGAAGCAGCCTTGACTCTCCCCTTGCCGGAGGCTTTATAATCACGTCATGTTCCGCGTGGGCGAATTCGCACGGCTGGGTCAAACGTCGGTTAAGACGGTTCATCATTACGATGAGATCGGTCTGTTACGCCCCTCCCATGTCGATGCGGTGACCGGCTACCGCTATTACACGCCCGCGCAACTGCCCCGCCTCGCGCGCATCTTGACGCTCAAAGATTTGGGGTTCTCGTTAGATCAGATCGGACCGCTGTTGCAAGCGGATTTGCCGACGGAACAAATCGAAGCCCTGTTACGCGTCAAGCAGATGGAACTTGCCGAGCGGGTCCGCGTGGAGCAGGAGCGACTGGACCGGGTGACACGGCGGCTACAGCGCATCGAGCAGCACGGCAGTTTAGGAAACTACGACGTACAGGTGAAAGCCGTGCCTGCACAGACGGTCGCGGCGGTCCTCCGGACTATAGAGCCGGAAACGGACGCGCAGGACATCGGAACTGCCATCGGCGACGGATTCCGCCTTCTATACGAGACACTCAGGACGCACCGCGTCCGCCCCGCCGGTCCGAGTGTCGTCTACTGGAACGAGATACATAAAGGCGACGAGGGCGGCGAGATTTTGATCGCCGCCCCGGTCGGCGGGGCACTTCCCGCGGGAATACAAGCGACAGAGATTTTTTCGCACGTATTGCCCGCCGTTTCGCAGATGGCGACTGTCACCTACCACGGTTCCTTGCTGGGAGTGGAGGACGCATATATCGCCCTTATCGCTTGGATCGAAGAAAACGGTTACCGCATTTGCGGACCGCACCGCGACGTTATCCTGCACTACGCGGGTAGCTCCGACGGTGATTCCGTCAACGAAGCACAGTTTCCCGTCACCCGCGACCTGCCTTCCCCGGCGGGTGTCGCGTCACATTAAGGAGGAATTGCAGTGACCCCGATCGGCATCGTTCATATAGGATTCGGCGTTCTATCACTCGTTTTAGGTGCACTGGTCCTTGCCCTCCCCAAGGGCACGCAAAGGCACCGCGTCCTTGGTTATGCGTATGTCATCAGCATGGTTCTCTTAAACGGGACTGCTTTCGGCATTTATCGCCTGCTCGGGCACTTCGGACCGTTCCATGCGCTCGCCCTGATCAGCCTTGGGGGCCTCCTATCGGGAATTTTGCCGGTACTACGGAAGCCCGTCACGGATGGCGCCATGATCGGACACTTGATGGGCATCGGATGGTCGTATGTCGGGCTATGGGCGGCGACCGCGGCAGAGGTCGCCGTCCGTCTTCCCGCCATGCAAGCATACGAAGGCGGCACCGCGACCGGTACGGTCGTCGGCACGGCGGTCGTGATGATCATCGGCGGTGGGTTGCTGAGCCGATACCGTATGCGGCTGATACACGCGATGCAGTCGAAAACGCAACGCGCCCCCCAAGCCTTGCCTGGCGCGGACGACGCACTCTTTTCGTGACCATCTGGAAGATCAAGCTCAGTCTAAACGGCTGATCGTGGCGGATCCGGCTCAGACGGCGCGGTATGAATTGACGTGGATGCCTGCCGCGACTGCCGGGGAAAGACTATGGCTGTCGCGCCAACTCATCGGCAGGTGGCTAAGTGACTCCGCAAAACATCCGTTTCCCGGGGGTCCCGCTTGCCTATAGCCAGCACCTGACCGGCGTGCGCCCGGACCACCGCCGTCAGGGGATCGCCCTCGCGCTCGAACTACGCACGGTCGGACACGCACGGCAATACGGCTTCCACAGCATTCGCAGCAACGGCGACAACCCGGCGATGCTAGATATTAACCGGAAACTCGGCTTCCCTATCGGTCCCTGGCTGATCTACAACCTGTCCCTCGGATGATTGCGTATCCCATCGGGTCGCAGACACTGGAGCCGTTCACTTCCACCAGACACATTCGTGCTATAGGAGCGATATTGGCGGGGCAGACAATATCTATGGCAAATCCGACTGCCGATGAACCACTTTTACCAGATCGCTTAAGAATTAGACTATTGCCGGTTTCGGGTAAGATGACGCGGGGCGGTGACGGCGGACTACCGCCGTACACGACACCCGACGAAAATATATGCCCTTTTTTACTGTCTCCAACTGGCTGAAATCGCCGAACGACCGCGACATCATCAAACGCTGGACCCCGGACCGGGGCACCGCCAAAGCCGCCGAGGTTCCCGACGCCGCGCCGGACTACCGCATCGAACTGCCGCCGGTGTCGTCCGATAATCCGGCGGAACCAGCCACCTGGGAATTTCTGGCTATCGGCGACACGGGCGACGCCGACTCGGCGGGTCCGGAAGACTCTCCCCAGGACGCCGTGGGGCGCGAGATGGGGGGCGACGCCGCCGCGCCCGTGGGGGGCGGCTCCGCGCGGCTCGTGGTACACACGGGCGATGTGATCTATATGGCGGGGGAGCGTCGCCTGTATGACCGCAATTTCCGCCGACCGTACGGACCGTTTCTGGCGAAGGGTAGCACGGTGGACGATATGATTTTCCGCCTGCCGTTCCTGCCCGTCCCCGGCAATCATGACTACTACGACCTCGGCTCCTGGGCGAAGTGGCTGTACCGAGTACCGCTGCTGGGACGGGGGCTACGGGCGCTGGCGCACAAAATATTCGCGTTCGGGGTTCCCGAGGGCGGCTCAGACATGGGCCGCGCCTACATGGAAGCGTTCGTCGATCTTTCACCGGACGCCGCGCCGGAACCGCTGCCATACCGACCCGGCGAACGGACGAAGATCCCGAACCGCTACTACCAGTACAGCACCGGCGGCGTGGATTTCTTCGCCGTGGACTCCAACACGCTGGACGCCCCCGCGCCGGAAACGGTGGACGCCGCGCAGGTACGCCGCGATGCCGCCGCGCACATCGCCGCCCTGGAAAAGAAAGCCGCCGCGCTGGACACGTTGCTCCGGCGCCAACAGCGCGCCCGCGACGCGCAACAGGCGGCTTTGCGGCAACAGATCGGCACCGATACCGCCCGCCGCACCGCGCTCAGCGGGCAGGCGAGCCAGATCGTGCAATACCTGTCGGGATTGCATGTGGTACTTACGGACGGGAAAACGCGGCGCCTCGCGGACCGGGCGGAGGTGGCCGCGCGGCACTGGACGGACGCTGCGGCAGATTTGCATCAGGCGGACTCGGCGGAGAACGCCGAAACGGCGCTGCGCCATCTGGACGAAGCCAGCGACGACGTCTGCGCGCTACTCGGCGAGGTCGAGTATGTGCTGGCGGACCTGCCGAAAGGCGACCCTCTGCGCGACGATCTGCTGGAACAGCGCGACGCGCTGGAGCGCTCCCAGACCGAATGGGCGACGGCGACGGGTATGAACACGGATGTGGACGCGAAACTGAACCGCTTGAGCGAGGAAGCACTCGACGTGCAGCGGGAACTGGCGCAGGAGAAACGCCGCCAGCGGTACCGCCCCGAGGATCACGACCGGGCGCAACTCGAATGGCTCGATCGGGCACTGACCGAATCGGAGCGCGACCGACCGACCGCGTGGCGGATCGTGTATCTGCATCATCCCCTCTACACCTCGATCAACAACCGCTGCGAGCGCCCCGACGTTCAGGGCGTCCGCGCCAACATAATGCCCGTGCTC
>JACMMA010000482.1 GCA_014379275.1 Armatimonadota bacterium
GCGGCAGCGTGGTTCCGCGAAAAATAGGGGGAACGGGAAACAGGTTAAAAAGGAGGGTATATGCAAAAACAACTCAGTCCGAAAGTGATCTATGCCGTTTTAGGTGTCCTGGTATTGAGTCTGCTCGTCCTGATCGGGCGTTCCGTGGTGACACCCGCACCGGTCCTCAAGAATCCCGCCCTGGAGCGGGAGCCGACGCGATAACGGCGTCCCGTTAACGCCGGGTCGGGGCGGAATCGCCCCGACCCGAGAAAGGTAGAAGAAACAGTGCGCATCCGAGTTTCGCGGCGGCACGTCGCGACAAGTGCTGCCGCCGCCGCCCTGTGTTTCGCGTTCTCGATACTTGCTACCGGGGGATGTCGGCGGGGGGCAGAGACAAACGGCGTCGCGTCGGCGAGTACCCCGACCGCGCCAGGCATGCCCAGAGTCTTCCGGTTCGGCTACCAGAAAGGGAGCGACTCGAACCTGCTCAAGGCACGCGGTACGCTGGAAAAGCGGCTCTCCCCGCTCGGCGTCCGGGTCGAATGGAGCAACTTCGCGGCGGGTCCCCAACTGCTCGAAGCGGTCGGTAGCGGCGACGTGGACCTGGGTTCGACGGGCGAATCGCCCGTGATCTTCGCTCAGGCGGCGGGAACCGATCTGGTGTACGTCGCCAACACGCCGCCCTCGGGCGGGGCGAGCGGTGCCGGACAGGCGATCATCGTTCCCCAGAACTCGCCGATTCGCACGGTCCGCGACCTGCGCGGAAAAAAGGTTGCGTTCCAGCGTGCATCGAGTGCGCACAACTTCGTGGTCCAGATCGTGGAGCGCGGCGGGTTAAAATACGGGGACATCGTGCCGATCTATCTCGCCCCGCCGGACGCCCGCCCCGCCTTCGAGTCGGGTGCGATTGACGCCTGGGCGGTGTGGGACCCGTTCCTCGCCGCCGCGCAGAAGAACACGTCGGCACGCGTCCTGGTCAACAGCAAAGGCATCTATACGTCGGGCGGGTTCTACCTCGCGCCGCGCCGGTTCGCCCGAGAACATCCGCGCGTCCTGCGGACTGCGCTGGAAGAGTTGGATAAAACGTCCGCATGGGCGTACAACAACCGTGACGAAGCCGCGAAACTGATCAGCCGGGACACGGGGATAGACCTGGAGACGTTACGCCTCCTCGCTAGCCGCCGGACACGGACCGCGATACGCCCGATGAACGAGGAGGCGGTGCGGGCGCAACAAACGGTCGCGGATAACTTCTGTCGCGTCGGACTCCTGCCCGAACGGGTAAACGTGCGTGCGGCACTCCTCGAACCGGAGGAACACGTCGCTATCGTACCAACGAAGGGTGCCGTGCAAGACACTGTTCGGGTTCCGTCAAAAGCCGGGTCGCCATCTCATTAGAGCCACCGACAACATAAATACTTACGACAGGAAACACTTATGAAACGGAAACTTTTCCCGTTGTTGTTGACAACGACCGCGATCTTGCCCGCGTTGCTCACCGGCACGGCGCGAGGCCAGGGGACACCGTCACCGGCGGACAACGCTCCGGTTACCGCCGCCGTTGCCACAGCGTCCGGTCCCGCCAAAGGGTCGCTGGTCATCGTCGGCGGCGGTGCCATCGGCGACGACATCTGGACCCGATTCATCGAACTCGCCGGGGGCAAGGAGGCACGCATCGTCCTCGTCCCCACGGCGGCGGAAGACGGAGGCTGGGACGCCGACAAATCCGTGGAGGCGTTCCGCAAACGGGGTGCTAAAGAGGTAGTTTTTCTCCACACCCGCGACCCGAAAAAAGCGGACACCGACGAATTCATCGAGCCGCTGAAAAGCGCGACCGGCGTCTGGTTCGGCGGCGGTCGGCAGTGGCGGATCGCGGACGCCTATCTCGGGACGAAGACGCAACGGGCGTTCGAGTCGGTCCTGGAGCGGGGCGGCGTGATCGGCGGAACGTCGGCGGGTGCCACGATCCAGGGGTCGTTTTTAGTGCGCGGCGACACGAAGGGCAACGAACTCCTGATCGGCGACCACATCCGGGGCTTCGGCTACCTCCGAAACGTCGCCATCGACCAGCATCTCCTGCGGCGGAACCGGCAGTTCGACTTGATATCGGTGATCGAGGCGCACCCGGAACTGCTCGGTATCGGGATAGATGAAGGCACCGCCGTTGTGGTTCAGGGGAACACGTTCGAGGTGATCGGTCCCAGTTACGTCGCCATTTATGATGGGCAAAAGTGGAAGGCAGCGGCGACGGATGGGTCACCGGGTTTGGTCGGACGTTTCACACTCCTGTCAAAAAACAACCGATTCGACCTGGCTACGCGGAAGATCATCGAACCGCCGAAGCCGTGATAACCACTAACTTCAGGGCGGCGGTCCAATACTCGCCGCCCGCACCCGTTTACGCGACGGTACTTCATTAAGGGCGTGTCCCTATCGGGGATGGGCGGGGGGGGTGAGAGAAGAATCGGAATCCAGCACCGCGTTCATCCGCGCCACGTCCAGTGCGCCGTCCCACTTCGCGACCACGACCGTCGCGACGCCGTTCCCGATCAGATTCGTGATCGCGCGGGCTTCCGACATGAACCGGTCGATCCCGAGCAGAAGCGCGAGACCCGCCACCGGGACCGTGCCGACCGTCGAGAGCGTCGCGGCGAGCGTGATGAACCCGCCCCCCGTCACCGCCGCCGCCCCTTTTGAGGTCAGTAGAAGCACGCCGAGGATGCCCATCTGCTGGCTCAGGCTCAGCGGGACGTTGGTCGCCTGCGCAATGAAGACCACTGCCATCGTCAGGTAAATCGAGGTGCCGTCTAAATTGAACGAGTACCCCGCCGGGATGACCAGTCCCACTACCGGCTTCGCGCAACCCAGGTTTTCCAGCTTGGTGATCATACGCGGCAGGGCGGTCTCGGACGATGACGTGCCGAGTACGATCAGAATTTCTTCTTTAATGTAGCCCAGGAACCGCCACAGACTAAACCCGGCGAGGCGGGCGATCAGACCGAGGACGATCACCACGAACAGGAAGCAGGTCAGGTACACGCACGCCATCAACTTTCCGAGCGAGAGAAGCGTGACGATGCCGTACTTGCCGATGGTGAATGCCATCGCGCCGAACGCACCGAGTGGAGCGACGCGCATGATCAAGCCGATCAGCGTGAAGAAGACATGTGACAGGTGATCGAGCGATTCGACGAGCGGCTTGCCTTTCTCGCCGTATAGCGCGAGTGCCAGACCGAACAGCACGGAGAAGAACAGGACCGGCAGAATTTCGCCCGCCGCGAACGCCCCCACGACCGAATCGGGGATCGTATGCAGGAGCAGTTCCACGGGGGTGAGCGATTTCGCGCCCTCGGTATACGTCGCAATCCCGGACGTATCGAGCGTGCTCACATCGGCGTTGACGCCCGCGCCCGGTTTCGCGACGTTGACCACGATCAGACCGATCGCCAGCGCGATGGTTGAGACAACCTCGAAGTAAACGAGCGCCTTCAAACCGACCCGCCCGACCTTTTTCATGTCGCCCACTTTGGCGATCCCGACGACGACGGTGGTGAAAATGATCGGCGCAATCGCCATTTTGATCAGCTTGATGAACGCGTCGCCGAGCGGCTTCATCGCCGTTGCCTGCGCCGGGTAGAAGACGCCGAAGATCACGCCGAGCGCGATGGCGACGATGACCTGGAAATATAGGTGTGTGTAGAGGGGCTTCGGACTGGAATCGGTTTGCAAGAATATTGTTCCTGAACGGCGTAGTTTGAGGGAAACTCTTGCGGCGTTATATCGTAGTCTCGGGGGTTTCACCCGCCGGTAGAAGCCTTCGGCTAAGGACGCTCCGCGTCCGCGCTGGTGTAGGGTGTTCGGCAAACCCGCCATGCCGGTCGGCTTGCGCCGGTGCGGGCGCGCAGCCTCCACCGCCGAAGGCGTTTACCGGTGGGGGAACACC
>JACMMA010000483.1 GCA_014379275.1 Armatimonadota bacterium
AGCGGCAGTCCCCCGCCGGGGTGCGTCCCCCCGCCGACGAAATACAACCCCTTTACGGTTTCCGAGCGGTTCGGTGGGCGCAGAAACGCCGACCGCCAACCGTTCGACGATACGCCGTAAAGGCTTCCGCGCCACGCCCCGTACTTTTCCTGAAACGTGCGCGGCGTCCAGACCTGCTCACAGACGATGCGCTCGCGCAAACCAGGCAAGCCGCAACGGGTTTCAAGCAAGTCGAGTACAAGTTCCCGGTACGTTTCCGTCTGTTCCGGCGTCCATTGCCAGTTTCCGAGAGCGGGCGGCGAGGTCATCACAAAGAGCGTCGAATATCCGTCGGGCGCGACACCGGGTTCGGTGACGCTTTGACAGGTGACGCCGATGACGGGATCGTCCGCAGGTATTCCTTTCGCGAAAATAGAGTCGAACTCGGCGTTCAAATCGGCGGGCAAAAACGAGTTGAAGTGCGACAGGTGCGGGAAGTCACGTCGGGCGTCGCCGCGCACTCCGAGAAGCATCACGAGCGCCGACGTGGAGGGCGTGACGTTTGTTTCTGCGAAGCCGTCCGGTCGCGCCAAGTCGCCACCCCGCATACCGTAGGTTCTCATTGGATCAGCGTTTGAGATAACAATGTCCGCTTCAACCGTTGTCGGTGCAAATATCGAGCCGATAGATACGCCATATAATTTTCCGTCGACGGGCTGTGGAGCGAAAGGCATATCGGGGCTAATGGATATCGCCCGCACTCGCGTATTCAGCACGGCGTTGACGCCGAACTTGTCCGCGAGTTTTGCCAGAGCGTCCGCGTAGGTGCGTAGTCCGCCGCGCAAGTAGAATGTTCCGTCGCCCCACTGCACCCAGGCAATTATCGCGAAGATTGCCGATGCTTTGTACGGCGACGAACCGTTGTAGAACGCGTACAGGTCGAAGATTTGTCGCAGTCGTTCGTGTTTCAGGTGCTTTTTCGACAGGTCGGAAATCGTCTGCCACGGTTTCAAGCCGATGAACTGCGTCAGCTGCTTCCACTGCTTTATGGTTGGGATACCGCGAACCGCCGTGCCGAAGTCCTGCCTTAGAAACGGGTCGACCGTGGTATCGTGGACGCGTTTAGCATAGTCGAGCAGGAATCGGAAGCCGTCCTCGTCGCCGGGGAACGTTTCGGCGATACGCTTCAAGGCTTCGTCGGGGCTTGCCGGGGCATCGAAATGCGTACCGTCCGGGAAATGGTATCGGCAGATCGGGTCCATGCGTACCAGGTCGAGGTAATCTTCCATCCGCTCGCCGAGATCATCGAACAGTTCGCGGATCGCCCACGGCATCGTCAGCACATGCGGCCCGGTGTCGAAGCGGAATTTGCCGATGCCTTCCACTTCCGGTTCCCACACGTTCAATTTGCCGCCGATCCGCTCGTTCTGCTCTACCACAGTGACATTCGCACCCGCCTTCGCCAAACGCAGTGCCGCACTCATCCCCCCGACACCCGCCCCGATTACAACTACTCGCATAGGAAGAGTATACCCGCGGTCGCGTCCTAAGCCCCCACCCCCCAATTCTGGGTGAGCCGGAGGGTAGGAGGCGGAAGCGCCGCGCGCGACCGGCGAACGTTCGCACTTGGCATCCCCTCCGGCTCCCCCAGAATTGGGGGGTGGGGGCTTAGGACGCGCGAGAGAGAGCACGAAAAATGGGTACAACCGGGCTATGAAACAAATCGCCTTGCTCGTCATGCTGTCTGCCCTTTTTACCACCGCCGGTTGCTCGCCCGAAACCGTGACCAGCGCGACGAAGGACGTACAACGAAACACCGAAATCGTGGAACGTGAGGCGAACCGTGTCGAGAAGAAGGCGCGTCCCGCTATCGCTGCGGCGAAGAAGCAGGTGGAGCCGGGTCTACAAAAACTGGACCTCGGCGCGCGGGCTACCGCTGCGCTGAAATTGAACCGCAACCTGCCACAAACGATCCGAGTGGACGCCGACACGGACGGGATTCGACTGCGCGGTTCGGTTCGCACGAAGGAAGAAAAGGCGCTCGCGGAACGTATCGCCCGCGACACACTCCCGGCGGATGCAAAGTTGCGGAACGAGCTTGAGGTTGCGCAGTAGCGGACGCTGAAGGGGTCCGCTAACGCGTTACGTCTTCCCCGTTGCCATCGCCGCGTCCGCGACCAACGCGAACGGCTTACCTTTCTCGGTCGGCTTCCAGCCTTTCGCCAACGCTTGCCGGATGTAGGCTTCGACCACGGCAGTCGTGATGTAAACTGTCCGGGTTTCTAACGCTTTTTTCTTTTCCTCCGGATTGTTTATGTAAAGCCAAATATCAATCGGGGTAAGCACAGACGTATCCACAACCAGCGTTGTCAAGTTGCCGTCCGCGACGGCTTCCACAGCGACTTTCAAATTAGCGATTCCCCGTCCGTTATCGCCACTAATCCGAAACCGATACGGCATCTCATCAACCGCGATAGAACGCGAACCTTTTTTCGGCATCGCCATAAATGTTAACCCCCCTTCCCTGTATCGCTTTACAATCGCTACCGGTAAAGATACACTGCGATACATCACTTTGTGAACGAGTTCACAAACTCGTTTTCACTTAAACGACTTGGAGACAGTATGGCATACGCGGGCGGGTTTAGCGAGTTTATCAACCGGTTAGAATCGGAAGGCGAACTGAAACGGATCAACACGCCGGTCGACCCGGTATATGAAATCACCGAAATCGCGGATCGAATGGTCAAGTCGGGCGGTCCCGCGTTGTTGTTCGAGAACCCGAAAGGAAGCACGATACCGGTCGCCATCGGGACGTTCGCGACGATGAAACGGATGGCAATGGCACTCGGCGTTTCCGACGTCGAGGAAATCGCCAAAGAGATCGAGCGTTTGGTTCAGTTGCCCGGCAATATGCCGCAAACGTTTCTCGGCAAAGCCGCCCTACTGCCGGGGCTCGCGAAGATCGGGCAGAACACCGCGCCGAAGATCA
>JACMMA010000484.1 GCA_014379275.1 Armatimonadota bacterium
CAGTCTACTCATCGCACTTCGCATCCAGGGCGACACGTTAGTTAACAATAAACGGGAAATCGCGCTACATGCCGTGTACCTGTGTCTGGTCGCGCTGCTGTTGCTTCTGTCATGGAAACACGGTTTTACCCGGGGGGGAAATCACACCCTGATTACGTTCCTGACTCTGGGGTTCGCCGGGTCTTTTCTATGGGCGGTGTTGCCCGGTGGCGCGAGACCGCTGCCACGTACCACACTTTTTGGCGTGGCAACCGTGTGCGCTTTGTTCGGGGCGCTCCGTGGTGACGACGGGTGGCTCCACATCGATAGCGAATACCCCCCAGTGATCGGTGCGGTACGTACACTATTCAACCCGGTCGGCGCGGCCAACGACTTCAACGCGAAACGCGATGCGAACAAAGCCGCACTCGCGCTACCTGAGGTCAAACGAATCGTCGGCACAAAGCCGATCGGAATATGGTCGTACGAACAGGGGATTTTGTTGCTGAACGATCTGCGGTATCGCCCCCACCCGTCCTTTCAGGGCTATAGTTCCTACACGAAATATCTACAACAGAAAGATCTGGCGTTCTGGGCGAGCGCCGACGCGCCCCCATTTCTGCTTTTTAAGCCACAAACGATAGACCTACGCTATCCAAATCTGGATGGCGGACCGGCGTTTGCGGCTCTGCTACAAAGATATGCGCCCGTGCTCACCGAGAACGGTTATTTTCTACTCCGCCGACGCGAGCCCGCCGTACCGCTCACGGCGATAAATGCGGCGCGGACTCAGGGGCAAGTCGTCTCTGTTAGCGCCGGGAGATGGGTGGATGTGCCGCCCGCACCGCCGAACACCCTGCAAATGGTTTCGTTGACTTTGAAGCCATCCCTCGCGGGGACTACACGCCGATTTTTCTTCAAACCCGCGGAAGTGTTGCTCGCGGTACGATCGGCGGAAAGCGATACGCCGCAGGTTTTTCGGCTTCCGGCAATCATGGCGCAACAGGGGTTCGTATTGAATCCCCGGTTGCAAAGCGGCGAGCAAGTCGCTATGCTATACGCGGGAGCGGGGGAAGCGATGCCTGTGACGCAAATCATGGTCGCATTGCCGCCCGACGCAGAACCGTGTTTCGCGCCGGAGATCGAGACCCGCTTTTTTACTGTGCCGTTCGAGACGGTATCCCCCGAAGGAAATTCTGAATGACTTCTGTCTTATATCGTGAGATTTTTGAGCAACCCGGTGCGATCGCCCGTGTTTTGATCGAAAGCCTGCCGGATGTACGTGCCCTCGTACATGCGGTGAAGAGTGCCGATGTGCGCTATGTGGCGCTGGCAGCTCGCGGCACTTCAGACAATGCGGCGATCTATGCCAAGTATCTGTTGCAGATTCTCTGTGGTGTGCCGGTTATGCTCACCGCGCCGAGCGTACATACGCTGTACGGAACAACAGTCAACTACCGGAACGCTCTGGTGATCGGGGTTTCCCAATCCGGCGCGGGCGAGGATATTTGCGAGGTCGTCAGCGCGGCGCGAAGAGCGGGCGCGCTGACGGCGGCGATCACCAACACCGAGGGATCGAAACTCGCGCAAACGGCCGAGTATTTACTCCCCTGCCGTGCCGGACAGGAATTCGCCGTCGCCGCGACAAAAACGTACACGACCACACTAGCGATCTTCGCGTTGATCGCCTCGGAGTGGAGTGGGAATGCGGCATTCACCGCCGGGCTGCAGGACATACCGGAAGTGGCATCGTCCGCACTCTCGGTTTCGGAGCCAGTGACACCTGCGCTTGCCAGCACCCTATTTCACGCCGAGAAGATGTTGACAGTGGCCCGCGGACCGCATTTCGCTACGGCGATTGAAGCGAGCTTGAAAATCGCGGAAACATCCGGTACCACGACGCAAGCGTTTTCGTCGGCGGATCTGCTTCACGGCCCTATCGCATCAGTTGCCGGACGGACACCGTGCTTACTTTTCGCGCCGTCCGGGAAATCTGCGGAAGGGATGGACGAGTTGGCCACAAAATTGACCGAGCGGAACGCGCGGGTGATTCGGCTTTCCCCTGAGCCAGGGGCGGATATACCGCTGGTGTCGCCCGGCGACGAACTCCTGTCCCCTATCGTGGACATTCTGCCCGCGCAACTACTCGCGTATTACCTGACGCTGGCGCGGGGGCTCGACCCGGATAATCCGCGCGGCTTGTCGAAGGTTACAATAACGCGGTAAGAGCGGTACGGAGATCTTCGGACCCCGTTGCGGCACGGTACAATACGTCAGGCTTTATATGATTGCATTACTCCGCGGTGTTGTCGCCAAATCCGCCGCCGGCTACGTCATTCTGGACGTTAGCGGCGTCGGTTACAAGGTCTATGTCCCGGTATCCGTGGTAGAGATGTTACCCGAAGACGGCTCGCCGGTGACACTTTTTATCCAGATGATCGTGCGTGAGGACGACATGTCCTTGTACGGATTCAGCGACGAAACAGACCAGCGCGTTTTCGAGTTGCTTTTAAGCGTCACCGGCGTCGGGCCGAAAGCGGGACTCGCCTGTTTGTCGTCCATGACGGCGCAACAGATCGCGCAGGCGGTGGCGTCGGATGACGTACGCTCCATCACCCGTATACCCGGTATCGGTCCGAAAACGGCGGGTCGGATGGTGCTGGAATTGAAAGAGAAGATGGCGGCACTCGGCTTTGAGCGTGTCGTGGACCGGCTGGTCGAAACGGCGCGGGTGAGGGCGACGCGCGACGACAAAGCCGAACTTATCGACGACGTGACCTCCGCCCTGATGAATCTGGGCTACAACAAAGCCGAGGCGTCCCGCGCGACGGACGGCGCACTCGCGGAGAAGAACGCCGACGCCGGAGCCGGTGCCCCGCTCCCGAAATTTGCCGACCTGCTTCGCGCCGCGCTCAATCGCTTGACCAAGTAACGCACCGCGTGTGATATAATCTCGGCAAATATGCGTTTGTGCGAACGCGCGCAGAACTTGGACAGAAAAATGCCGATACAATCTTCACCTTTACGCCACGACGATTCGGAGGGAAGCGGTGGCGGCGGCGGTAACAACGGGCGGCTCGTCGGCGGTGGGTTCGACGGCAACAACGACGCCGATGAAGGCTCGCTCCGACCGAAAAGGCTGGTCGAGTATATCGGGCAGGCGAAGATCAAGGATAACCTCGGCATCGCCCTCGCCGC
>JACMMA010000073.1 GCA_014379275.1 Armatimonadota bacterium
GGGACATCAACCCCGAACTTGGCACGAAGGACGATTTCCGCCGCCTCGTGAAACGTGCCCATGCGTTGGGACTGCGCGTCCTGATGGACTGGGTGCCCAACCACACGGCGTGGGATAACCCGATGATCGATATGCACCCCGATTTCTACGTCCGCGATGATAAAGGCCAGGTCCAGCAAGCAGGTCCCTGGGCGGATGTCGCGCAGCTCGATTACGGCAAGCTGGGGAGGTGGAATCAGCCGCTCTGGGACCGGATGCGCGACGACATGGCGCTCTGGGTACGGGAGTTTGCCGTCGATGGCTTCCGCTGCGACGTGGCGGGCAGGGGCGGGAAAGTGCCGGTAGATTTCTGGAGGTGGCTGCGACCGCAACTCGACGCGATCCGACCGATCTTCATGCTCGGCGAGGCGGACGACGCCTACCTGCATCCGGCTTTCGACATGACGTTTTCCTGGAACTTGCCGCCGGTTCTGTGGGATATTTGCGCCGGTCGTCTGCCCGCCTCCGCCATCGACGACGTCCTGCGAAAAGAAGCCCGCGAATATCCGCCCGGCGCGATCCGGATGCGCTTTCTGGACAATCACGATTGGCACGGGCACGCCGACTGGGGCTGGGGCGATAAGCCCGCCATAGATACGAGAGGGGGGATGCCACAGGTAGCCCCGCTGATGGTCCTGTGCACGACTCTGCCCGGCAAGCCGCTGGTATACAACGGGCAGGAGACAAGCTTCGCGCGCGCCAACCCGCCGCTCCAGGCGGAAGCGCGGCGCCACTCTTCCGTATGGCCTTTCTATCGGCGACTGCTACAATTGTATCAAAGTCAGCCTGCGATTTCGGGCGGCAACTTCACCCGGCTATCGTCGGAATGCGACAACAAAGTTTACGCGTTCTCCCGCCAGCACGGTGGGAACCGCGCCCTGGTCGCCGTCAACCTGAGCAACCAGGTACAGACCGCAACGCTGCGTGACTCTTTCCCGCCGGGTACCTACAAGGATTGGTTCGGCGACCGCAAAGTCACGCTGAGTGCCGCGCTTCCCTGGAAACTCGCGCCGTGGGAGTACCGCGTGTACACCCAATAACCCGATAAGAGTGCCCGGCTTGCGTCTAGCTCCCACCGGGGCATCCGCGGATGCCCCGGTGGTAATCACACGTGAGTCATTTAAGAACGATTGCGAGGGCGGATCGAGTCCTCCGGGTACGGTAGGGAACTTGCCACCGTCCGGGGTGTATTAAAGATCGGAGGTAATTGACCATGCAACCATCGAACACCCTTTCCTTGACCCATCTGACGCGCCCGCCGCGAATCGCCCCGCCCGACGGGGGAAAACCGCCCCTATTGATCCTGTTGCACGGCGTCGGGAGCCACGAGCGCGACCTGTTCGGACTCGCGAACGAGTTGGACGGACGGTTCTTCGTCGTGTCCGTGCGGGCACCGCTTCCGCACGGCGGGGGATTCGGCTGGTATCCGGTGGACTTCACGCCGAACGGTCCCGTCGCTGACGAAGCGAAAGCGCGCACCAGTCGCGACCTGTTGCAAACATTCATCGGCGAGATCACACAGGCGTATGGTCTGGATTCGGACCGCGTGTATCTCGCCGGGTTTTCGCAGGGGGCGATCATGAGTCTGTATCTCGCCCTCCATTCGCCGGAACTAGTCGCCGGTGTCGCCGCGATGAGCGGGCGGCTGATCGAAGCGACACTTTCGGAACGGGCGGAGGATGCCCGGCTCGCGGGGCTGCCGATTCTTGCGGTTCACGGCGTTTATGACCGTGTTCTGACAATCGCCGAGGGACGGCGCATTCAGGCCGAGTTGTCACGCCTTCCGGTGGAGTTGACGTATCACGAGTACGAAATGGCGCACGAAGTTTCCCGGGAGAGCCTGGGCGCCGTCGCCTCTTTTCTAACGGCACGGTTGGATTCGTCCGGAAAACCCTGAAGCGCAGGAGGAGAAACGAGCCTCTAAGAAGAACAAGTCGTTATTGTCTGTAGCCGCACCGTGCTCGCGTGCCGCTACTCACGCTCACCTGTTCGCAAGGAGGCTGATTTTCCCTGATGTTTCATTTTCGTTTCGATGCCCGTTTCGCAATCACCGCACTGACAGCAACCGCTACGGTATGTGTCGCATCCGTCGCACTCGTCGGCAAACCGGAACCGGTCCAGGCCTTTCCCGCATTCACGGATAAAGAGGGCGTGAAGTGCGCCTACTGCCATGTCAACGCGGGCGGGGGCGGCAAGCGCAACTACCGCGGCAAGTTCTACAAAAAGAACGCGCTGTCGTTCGCCAATTTCGATGACAAAGCCGAAGCGACCGCCGCAGGCGAGCCCATCGGGGCGGAAGCGGACGCGAAGCCGAAGTCGCTCACCGTGGCGGCGGGCGCTCCGGCTGCCACACCCGAACCGGCGGTAGCGACTCCGGCACCCGCAACGCCATCACCGCAAGCGACCGTCTCACCGGTCGTCGCCCTGCGCAAAAAGGTAGCCGCGACGCAACTCACGCTCAAAAAATCGCCGACAAACCCCGCCGCGAAAAAGGCGCACTCCGCGTCACTGACCGCGCTCGGCCGGGGAGTCATGGACGATCCCGCGATCCCGCCCGTCAAGAAATATCCGGAAGCCTTGAATCTGTTCCGTCAGGCGGTGAAGTTGGACGCCACCAACAAAAACGCGGCGGGCGATATCAAGCGGATCGAGACCGTCTACAAGCAAATGGGCAAGCCGATTCCGAAGTAGGTGGGTGACGGTTTGGCCGGGGTAGGGATGGTCGCGAACGCCGTCGTTCGACACTCCTGCCCGCGGCTCCCGGCCAAACCGCCCCTTCTTATTTTCCCAAATCCTGCCGCAATTGTAGCGCAACGCTTTCGCGGACCGCCTTGTCCGCCATGTCTACCCGCGACGTTTGATGGTTTACCTCTTGCCACCATTTCTTGCGCACCGCGAGGCGGGCACGGGCGTCCTCCGCGTCCTGGAAACGCTCGTCGCGCTCCCACACCGTTATCCTCGCCCGCTCCACGGTTTGCCACGCCGAACCCGCGTTCTGCAAAACGGATAAGTCACACGGTGTCGCCTCCCGGGCGAGGCGGCTGGCGAGTATGCCGGATTCCCGGAGCAGAGATTCGCCGGTCTCGTCGCTACGGCGTGTCGCTTCCTCCGTACACCGCGCCACGAGTTGCCGCAGGACGGGCAGAACGGGGTAACTGCCCGTCCCGGTCGCCGATTCTGCAAGCGTCAAACGCGCGGTAGTGTTCCCCCGGTCCAGTGCCGCGATCGCGGGTTGCCACTCGTGGCGCCGCGCGTAGTGTCCCGCGATCATGTACGAATAAACCGCGTTCTCCGGGTTGCTTGAGCGCAGCTGTTCGAGTGCGGAAAGGGCCAGATCGTCGTCCCCAGTCAAGATCGTCCGCTCTGCGGGGGCAACTGTATTCGGCGCCCTGAGTATCGACCTGCTGCGGTTCACCGACGCGAC
>JACMMA010000485.1 GCA_014379275.1 Armatimonadota bacterium
GCGCCCCAGATGGCATACTCGAAGAACATCATGCCGCCTAGCAACAGGTAAACAAGCAGCGGGGAGTGTGTGGCGGTAGGGAGGGGGTCAGAGGCGTTATAATCTCGAATGGGCACTGCGCGGGATTCCTTTTCCGTCGCCCGGCAACAACGCCGTTCAAACAGATTTTGTTATCGCCAGTGTTAGCCGCCCTGCATACAATGTCCTGCACGCCTCGCCCCGTCTCCCGCGGAACGCTTGTTTCTTCCCACCCCGGTGCCAGGCGTTCCGCGGGAGACGAGCGAACGGGGAAGGTTTTCCCCGCTTTCTCGGTAACTATACTCCAGGAGTGATCGTCCGAGCACAACACTCACGCTGTTACAAATGTTAGGGGAGTGGCATGAACTTTGATTTACTGAAACGTCTTTGCGAGACACCGGGTGTCAGCGGTGCCGAAAGTCCGATCCGGAAGCTCGTCGCCGAGGAGATCCGACCGCTCGTCGACACGCTCTCGGCGGATGTCATGGGCAACCTGATCGGCGTCAAGAACGGAGCGCCGGACGGTCCGCGCGTAATGATTGCCAGTCACCTGGACGAGATCGGGTTCCGCGTCCGGTTCATTGACGACAAGGGGTTCATCCGCCTTTTGCCCGTCGGCGGTTGGGACCCGCGCAATATGGTCTCGCAACGCGTCCTGGTGCACGGCTTTTCCGGGCAGATTCTGCGCGGAACGCTGATGCCGGGGACGAAGCCGACACACCTGCTTTCGCCCGAGGACGCCAACAAGCCGGTGAAGATCGAGGAGTTTTTTGTGGATCTCGGGTTGTCCGCCGACAAGGTCCGGGAATCCGTAGAACTCGGCGATATGGTGACGATGGATCGTACTTGCGAACAGATCGGCGATACCGTCGTCAGTAAGTCCCTCGATAACCGACTCAGTGTGTTCATCATGATTGAGGCTCTGCGTCAGCTACAGGGGAAATCGGTAAACGCCAGCATCCTCGCCGTCGCGACCACCCAGGAGGAAGTCGGTCTGCGCGGAGCCACCACCGCCGCCTACACGTTGCAGCCGGATATCGGTCTGGCGCTCGATGTGACACTTGCCGTGGATATTCCCGGCACGCCCGATTCCGATATGGTGACTAAGCTCGGCAATGGAACGGCGATCAAGATTTCCGATTCGTCGCTGATCTGTCATCCCAAACTCGTGCGCCATTTCCGCGACGTTGCGGAGGCGAAGGGTGTAAAGTATCAGTTGGAACTGCTACCGCGCGGTGGCACGGACGCGGGCGGTATCCAGCGCAGTCGCGGCGGCGTGGCGTCGTTCACGCTCTCGACCCCGACGCGGTACATTCACACGGTGAACGAAATGGCGCACGAGGAGGACATTCAGGCGGGGATCGATCTTCTCGCTGGGTATCTGGAAGAGGCACACACGCGTCAGTATGGCTACGAGGATGATTTTTAGCTTGGGTTGATCCTTTTTCTTTGTCCTCCCGGACGGGAGGACAAAGAAAACAAACCGATAGTGGTATGCCGCTTTGTATCCGTGTAATTATTGATATACTTAATATTGTGAAAAAGCCGTCGTTTGTTTTCTCTTCTCTCCTTGTTCTTGCTCTTCTCGTTACTATTGTCCTTGTCAACGCGCGGCGCAGTGCGGCGCAGGTGACAATAAAGGCAGCGACACCCGCCGCGCAAAATGGGTCAACTGGCGAGGACCGTAAGCCGGGATCGCTCTACGGGCAGGTCCTCGGTCACGACTGGGGAGCACACACAGGCGATTGGGCGCGGTACTCCTTCCGCACGGAGCAGATGTCGGATTCCGCGTATATCCACATCCGTTACGCGCGCGAAACCCCCGGTGTCAGTCACCTCCGCGCGACCGTAGACGGCATCGACTCCGGCTATTTGACGCTCCCTTCGACCGGCGGCTGGGGCGAGCGAGGCGACCAGTTCCAGGTCGTCTCGCTGAAGATCGGTCCACTTCGCGCGGGCGATCACACCCTCCGCGTCACAGCCGAACACCCCACGGTCGCTAAACCGCGCCTTCAGCCATCCGTGCCCGTTCTCGATCTGGTGGGGAACCGCACCGACAAAAACACCGTCGGGCATGGCGTGAATGTCGCACTGTACACAGGAACGCCGTCGCGCTTTTTCTACTCGACCTACAACCTGGGGAACGTTTTTAGCATCGTCGACGGCGGAACTCTGCGTTGGTTCCCCGATTACACGCTGATCGACCCCCATGGGAGCAGCGATCCACTGAACGTCAACCTGGACCAGATCACGATCGATGGTCAGCCGGGCAACACCCAAAATGGCGCCGGGGCGACCGCCGACGCCATGGATGAGCAACGGCAGGTATGTGTCACCAGCGAGGATGTCGTTGTCTCCCGCGTCATCCTGACCAATCGTAGCGCGAAGCCTGTCGTGCGCCGCATCGAGATCGCGGGGGATTGCCGCGGCTCCGTCGATTACCGGGGAAAACCGGGCGGTGAGAAGGCGACGCGGCGCGACGGTGACGTCCTCGTTCTGGTCGATAAAAACGCCTTTCCGAGCGTCCTCCGTAACGGCTTGGTAATGGCGGTCGGCGCGTCCGCCCGCCCGGTGTCAAGTGACGCCCGGACGCCGGGCGCATACCGCCTCGCCTACGACGTTTCGGTTCCCGCGAATGCGACCAAAGTGACGACCTTCGCCTGCGCGTTCGCCCGCGACGAAGCCACGGCGAAAGCCCACCTCGCGAAAGTCCTGCGGGAAGGCGACCCGGTCGCAAAAAACCGGACCGATTGGAAGAACTTTTACGAACGCCAGATTCCCCAGTTTACGTGCTCCGACAAAGGGTTGAACGAACTTTACGGCTTCCGCTGGTTCCTCCTGAAGTTTACGCTGTCGGGCGGCGACCTGGGTTTCTTTAAATATCCGGTCGATATGGAAGGTCGCCAGGAGTTCCAAACCTATTGCTGCTACAGCGCACCGTTCATGGCGTTCGACTTGAACTGGAACAATGACCCGGCTGTCGGCTTCGGGCAACTGGCGAATATGGAAGTCGTCGCCTACCCGGACGGTCGCTTTCCCTGGTACAGCACGCCGCAGACCAACCGCGTCCCCCTAGACCATGCATCCCGTAGTGGGCAATCGATCCTGCCGTGGACGGCGTGGAAGTTCTATCAGATCCATGGTCGCGAGGACATGATCGCGAAGCTTTACCCGACCATGAAAAAGGATGTGGACTGGTGGATCTCGGACCGTGACGCCGATGGCAACGGTCTTTTTAGCATAGACCATCAGTTGGAAACCGGCATGGATGACCTCGACCGCCGCTGGAAAACGACCAAGCCGCCGCGTTACGAGGCGATCGATGCCACCAGTTACACGATTCTCAACCTGAAGGCTGTGGCGAACATGGCACGTGTTCTGGGCAATACCAAAGATGCCGATTACTACGCGACTTACGCCGGTAAAGCGACACGTGCTCTGGAAACCATCCTGTGGGACCCCGTTCTGGAGCGGTATCGTGACCGCAATCCGGTCACGGGAGAGTTGACGGACTATAACTCGATCACCATCTTCTATCCGCTCTTTGCGGGTGTGGCGACGAAACAAAATCTCGGCATCATCCCGCGCTACCTGACGAATCCTAAGGAGTATAAGACGAAATTTCCTGTTCCGGCGTTGTCGCAAACGGACCCGGAGTTTGACCCGGAACGGCGTTACTGGGCGGGGCTGACGTGGCCTGCGACCAATTCGCACGTCGTGGACGGTTTCGCAGAGACGGCGAAGCGGTTGGATCGCTCCCAGATGCCCGCCGCCGCCGAACTCTTCCAGCGCGTTGCCGCGCTTCATTTGCAACCCCGCGCCGATTTCTACGAGCACTACCACCCCTTGACGGGGCAACCGCTCAGCAACTTCCGCGATTACATGCACTCGTGGTGGATCGATACCATCTTGCGTCAGGTGGCCGGGATGGAGGTTCAGGACGACGGTTCTCTGGTGATCGACGCGCTCCCGATGGGCGTTAAATTCTACGCGCTTCGCGGCGCACCGTATCGAGGACACAAGGTGGACGTGCTCTGGAACGACGCGGCGGCGGGCAAGGGACTTGTCGTGCGCTGCGACGGTCGCATCGTCCGCCGCATGTCCGGGTGGAAGCCGGGGGATGCGCCGGTCCGGATAACGGCGGGGGAACTGCGGGCAAATCTTCCGACCATGGCGAAGGAATAGGCTTTGTTGGCCCCACGAATGGTGGCAGGTCGGCGCGGCGATACTGGCAGTAGTAGGGACCCAACACGGTCAAAGCACGAACAACCGGGACGAGGACGGGAGCAAGATGAAACCCGAAGAGCAACAGAGGATATTAAGATTGCTCGATGCCGAGCGACAGATACTGATTTACCCGGGCGTGACTCGGTTTGCTGACACGGGGGTGATCAGGGACGTATCGGCGGATGGGGGAAACTGCGAGATCGTTTACTCTTCCTGTTCTGCGGGTGAAGTGGATGGAATCATACGCGGTCAGGTCCAGGTAGCCCGGAGTGCGCGGTACGAATTGGAGTGGAAGGTGTACGGGCACGACCAGCCGGGTTGCCTGGGCGAACGTCTGGTGGCGGCGGGGTTCGAAGCGGGCGCGAGGGAGACGTTCATGGTTTTCTTCGCAAACGATGCGTCTCGGGACGCTTTCGGCGCCGCTAGCGCCGACATCCGGCGTGTGACGGATAGGGACGGTCTGAGGGATTATCAGATCATCCGGGAAGAGGTTTCCGGCAGGAGTTGCACGAGGGAAGTCGAGCGACACGCGTCC
>JACMMA010000486.1 GCA_014379275.1 Armatimonadota bacterium
CGCGACGACCAGCCGGTCCAGCGAGAGCGCGCTCGAGTGTCCGTCCCGCGTCTGCATCCTGCCGGCACAGGGAGGCTCCCGAAACACCGGAGCGCTCTGCACCGCCTCGTGCTCGAGCGACGACGATTTTACAGACCGCCTCCTTTAACCACTCGGACACCTACCCGTATTTTTTTCGCGCCGTCGCCCGCCCCGCGCGGGCCTTCTCGGAGAGTCGAACTCCGTTCTGGAGATTACAAATCAACTGTAATACCGTTATACTAAGAAGGCTTGAATCCCGCGTAGCGCACGGTTTGCGTCCCGGGTTTGCCGGCAAACGGCGACAACGAAAGGGATTATAGGGCGACAACACGGGATTGTCAAGGAAGAATGGCAAACAAAACAGGCGCGGCGATACCTTCGCCGCGCCGGGAACGTTTTTTGGCCCCGCTTCGCGCTACGCTTCTTTGCTTCGATCCCGCGTTTTGATGTCTTCGGCAAGGCGCCGTAACTCGTCGGAAAGGCGGGACGATCCCATGCTTTCTTTCGGCATCGGGACCTGCTGTTCTTTCGTCGGCGGCAGGGGGCGTGTCCAGCCGTCCGGAAGCCGGTCGTTCTCCCAGCGATGGCGTGCCCGCGCGCGCAGATCGGAGAGCGCGGCGTTATCTTCCGCGGTCGGGGTCAGGTGTACCTCGACCAACTCGCCCCGTGATTCGCGGTAGATGGCCTCGGCGACGGAGACGTACAACGTGTCGCCGCGTTGTACGCTTGCGCCGGACGCCAAATCGGGATGTCCTATAACTTGTGTCGGTTCTTTGTGTCGCGATCCGCTCATAATTACTAATCCGCCCAGTGTCACTGGTCGCCCCTCCCCCCCGTGTACCGATTCGTAGCCGGTGGCTGTAATCTCATTATTGTTTGTCACCTGCGCAACTCGCCCGCCGATCACGGCAAGCAATGGTTCGTGCTGCGCCACCAGAACCACTCCGGTCCGGCCCGCTTCCGGTACCCATACCCGCGGACTTTCCGCGACGTATATACCCGAAACGGTTCTTCCCTGTACCGCAAACTCCCCGTATCGCATACTGCTAATCGAGCCTCTGATAATTGTGACTTATGTGTACCCAAATCTCATCGAATCAAACGATCTGGAAGTCTGCTTCGTTCCCTCCGCCGGGGGAGACGTCGTCTGTCTTTTTATACGGCGCTGGCGACGCCGATGTTACCGGGTCAGGGCGTCCCATTTTTAGGGGTGTCTCCTACCGTCGTGCGCCCGCTCAGTCGATATTCCGTGAAAAGTCCCGTCTTCGGATCGGCGAGCGAGAAACGGGCGACAATGGCGTCGCTTTCCTCCCCAACCACGAGGCGCGTCGCCCCGGTCAGTACCACACTCCCCACCCCCCCGGGGAATGTTTTGTCCGAAACACGCAGACTCCACAGTAGGCGCACCGTGGGACCTTTCGTCCCTTCTGTCGTGCCGCCTGCTTTCGCGCCGTTCTCGGCGGGCTCCAGAGTCGGCGACAGGGAAACAAAGAACACATCGCCCGCCCCGGTTTTCGGATCCGCTTTCGTCTCGAAGGACGCTACCTGCCCGTCTGCCGTTGTCAGGATCGGTCCCTGAAGTAGTATCGGTTCCGGTACTTTCCCGTCCGGGGTGGTCGCCGGTGCCTGACGAACCCATCGGAGTTGGACCGATATGATCGCCGGGTTCGGCTTCTTCGCCGGCGCGGCTTGCGCGTACAAGGCGACTGTGCAAACAGCGGGCAAAACCAACGCGGGCAAAACCAACAGGGAGCCTCTTTCTTTGTCAGTCGCGCTGTAGCATCCTGGCGACGGGTTGGATCGTTACTATTTCCGATAATTGTTGCACCACATAGTGCGGCGCAGGGATGTCCGGCGGGAGCGGCGCGCCGTTCGCGTTCAGCCAAACACACGTCCACCCGGCGGACACGGCGCCCGCGACATCGGCCTCGGGCGAGTTGCCGACGAACAGCAACTCCTCCGGTGCGAACCCCACCGACTCGGCGGCATGGGCGAAAATGCGGGTGTCCGGTTTGGGATGCCCGAACTCGCTGTCCACGATGATAACCGGAAACCGGCGCGTCAGTTCCAGGCGGGCGAGTTTGCCCCGCTGCATCGCCGACGGCCCGTTGGTGATCACCCCGAGCGGGAACGACTTCGCCAGAATATCCAGCGTTCCCAGAGTGTCCGCAAACAGCCGGATCTCGCGCCGCTCGATTGCTTCGTGTGTTTCGATCAGTGCGGCGATGAAATCGGGTTCCGGTTCTATCTGCAGGGTGCGCAGGGCGTCTCCCGTGAGAGTCTCCCGCAGCTCCTTCACCGAAAGTATACCCAAATCCGCGAACCCCGGCGTGCCGTAGCCGAAATGTTTTTCGTACGCGGCGTAAATCGCGCGGCGAAGATCGCCACGGCAGATGTGGGGGTGGCGACTTGCCAGCACGGCATGGGACGCCGCGAGCGCGATCTCGTGCGCGGCCTCGTAGCGGATGAGTGTATCGTCCAGGTCAAAGAATATAGCGCGGATCATGGATTATTTAGCGTAAGACGCTTTCTATCGCGTTCTGTTCCGCCGGGGGGAGCGGGGCAAGCCACGCCGCGACATCCGGCATCCCGGCAGGACCGTGCGTCCTTGCGAGACGGCATAAGGCCGGGTAGCCGACGACGTTTTTCAGGGCGACTCCGGTGACGAACGCGCGACCGTAGTATCCCGGCGGGTACGCCGCTTCGCGCCACGGGTCGGCACGGAGCAACGTAGACAGAGGGCAGTTTTCCGCTTCGATGTCATACTGCGCGGTGATCTGCTCGGCGTAATCGGCGAGCCCGCTTCGTTTCAAGAGCCGTACGGAAAACAGGCATGCCAGCATCTCATGGGTCCAGTGGAACACCTTCCCTTCTCCCGCGACGCGATGAAAGATTTCGTGCCCCATCTGTAGCCGTGCCTGCCACGGATCCGAACCGGCGGCGAGGTAGATCTCGTAGTGTCGGTCGGTCGGTTCGTACACGCACTCGGGGCGCATCCCCCAGAGGAGAACCACCGGGCGTTTCACGTCGGCGGGCGTGCCGAACTCGGCGATGCCCGCGTTCTGCGCGAACGTCGCGTACGCCAGTAGGTCGGCGTCACGCACCGTGGTGTAGGTTTCGTGGTCGGGGCAGTTCGGGCAGGTCCATGTCCCGGTGCCCGCCCCGAACGTAACGGTGCCGTCTCCCAGATAGCGAAAAGTTCGTTGGCAGCGCGGCATGGGATAGTTTACCGCACGGGGTTCCGGTCTTAATACCCGTCGTCGTCGAAATCGGGGAGTGCGCGCGGGCGCGATAGCGAGGAGCGCACGGAATCTTCCACAAACTGCGTGATGGCTTCCTCCTCGGCGAGCACGCGGATCTGCTCGCGCAGTTCTTTGATGCGGTCGTCGAGTTCGGTTCGCTCCCCCGAACCCTCCGCGGTGAGCGCCACTTTCTCCTTCGCCGCGTCCAGTCGCGTCTGCAAGGCAAGTCGGTACTCGCGCCACCGGGCGGCGCGCGGCTGCCCTTCCAGAAAGTCCTCGATTACCTCGTCACGTGGGTCAAAAGTCTCCGTATCCATGCCATCATTATATCACAAGTACAGTTGACAATCACTAACAAGCTATAGAAAATACGCGAACGCTGTTTAGCAACGGGGGGCATCGTGACGATACAATGAAACGAAAGAACATTAAAAATGGCAAAATTGAACCAGATCATCGCTATCGAAAAAGGCGTCAAAGCCGCCGCGTTTGGGGAACTCACCGAGGCGCATCACCAGCTACAGAAACCGACACTGCTTTCCGGAATCTCGCGGACCTATCGCCCGAAGGACGAGGAGGGCGAGCAGCTTCCCCCGGAGTCCACGCGGGTTCAGATCCGCGCCGAGGAGGCGGTCCGCGCCACCGCCGAAACGCTGACGCGGCTTTTCGATGTCACCGCGACCAAAGAATGGGCGAACTGCGAGGCGAAGGGCGACGTGATCGTGGACGGCACCGTTCTGCTCAAGAACGTTCCCGCGACCTACCTGCTATTCCTGGAGAAACAACTCGTGGATATGCATACGTTCGTGAAAAAACTCCCCGTGTTGGACGCCTCCGAAACATGGACTTTCGACGCGAGTTCGGACTCGTTCGCGACCGAGCCGGTACAAACCGTGAAAACGAAAAAGATTCCGCGAAACCACGTCAAAGCCGAATCCACCGAGCACCACCCGGCGCAGGTCGAGGTGTATTACGAGGACGTGACGGTGGGCTACTGGCGCACGGTGAAGTTTTCCGGGGCACTCCCCGCGAAGCGGGTCAACGATCTGTTGGAACGCGTCGAGAAGCTACAAACCGCCGTCAAGTTCGCCCGCGAGGAAGCCAACAGCCTGGAAGTGACGGACCAGAAGATCGGCGCGAAAGTGTTCCAGTACCTGTTCGGGTAGGAGACGTTGGGGGTTTCACCCGAAAATTAAATTTTACACCGCACAATCGCGGTATACTCAAACCGGAGCGAATGACTTAGACTTAGACTCAGGCTGACGGATTCGCGTTTCCAGTGCAGGTTCGAATCCTGCCCCCGCCAATTTTCTTTCTACACGGCGGGGTAGCCCAACCGGTAGAGGCGAGCACGAAGCCAACCCAATCGTTAGATTATTGCTCCAGACTGACGCATACGCTGTCCATCGCGGAATCAAACGCCGCCGGTCGAGGACGTTGTACGCGGGTTCGATTCCCGCCTGCCTTATTTTCTCATGAAGGGCGGTAGTTTAGCGGCAAAACACAACGGCGTAAAGAGTGAACCGACGGCTTAAACGTGTCCGTGTGACCCGAGATAGCAAACCGAGGGCCGGGGAATGGTCATTTTCCCGGCCTTCTCCTGTTTTAAGGGCGTGCCGCATCCCCGCGCCGCAAGGCGACAATGTCGCGCAAGGGGGGCGCACCGAACAGGCGGCTGTATTCCCGGCTGAACTGCGACGGGCTTTCGTAACCGACGCGGTAACTCGCGGCGGTCGCGTCCAGCGCCCCGCTTAGCATCAATCGCCTTGCCTCCTGCAACCGCAACTGCTTCTGATACTGGAGCGGGCTCATCGCCGTCACCGCCTTGAAGTCGTGATGCAACCCGGACGGGCTCATACACACTTCGCGGGCGATCGTCTCGATGTGGAGCCGTTCGGCATAATGCTCCTTGATCCACTCCATCACGCGGGCGACGCGGTTCGTTTTGCTGTTCGCCGCCGTGATCTTTCGTAGCCGCGCCCCTTGCTCCCCGGTGAGCAAGCGGTACATCACTTCACGTACCGCCATCGGTGCCAGCACCCGTACATCTTGCGGCGAATCCAGCAGACGCACCAGGCGGATCAGCGCGTCCAGTAAGGGCGCGTCAAACCTGCTTACCGCGATGCCGCGGGCGGCAGTTGGTTTCGCCGGGGGGGTAGGTATATCCGCTTCCATCGCGAGTGCGGCCATCTGGTTGAGGTCCAACTTTAAAGACAATGCCAGAAAAGGCGATTTCGGCGACGCTTCCACGACCTGACCGAGAGTCGGCAGTTCCACGGAAGCGAGCAAAAAATGCGCCGGGTCGTAGCGGAACACATCTTTCCCTAATAGTAACCGTTTGCTCCCCTGCGCGACGACGCAGAGCGACGGCTGATACATCACATGGCTCGCTTCACCGGGGGACGAAGCGCGGCACAGCAGTAACGGCTCTACCGACGTGGGATAGATCCCGTCGCTCCCGGTGAAACGCCCGATTAGATGCGCCAGCTCTTCCTGTCGCGGGGAGGATCGTTGTCCGATCTCCTCGTCCTTCGAATGTATCGCCATGGATTCCTTTACCCGCCCCGCCCCGCGCCGGTTCCTCTTATTGCAGGATCGGGCAAGAATTATGCGGCATCGTTCTACCGCCGTGTCGCTCCCCCGGTCTATAATCCATACAGCAATATTGCTGATTCGCATTGACCGGGGAGAAACGATACATGGCTTTGAATATTCGCGGGTATGCCGCACAGTCCGCCACCACACCGGTAGCACCGCACCCGTTTGACCGCCGCGACCCACGCCCCGATGACGTCGTGGTTGAGATTCTGTATTGCGGGGTCTGCCACTCCGACATTCATCAGGCACGCAACGAATGGGGGAACAGCATCTACCCGATGGTGCCGGGCCACGAGATCATCGGGCGGGTGGAGAGCGTCGGTAGTGATGTGACCGGCTTTCGCGTGGGCGAAACGGTCGGCGTCGGTTGCATAGTCGATTCCTGTCAGCATTGCGCGGCTTGCCAGACGGGGTTGGAGCAATACTGCGAGGAGTACCCGACTGTCACGTACAACGGCACCGACCGGCGCGACGGCATGCCGACCTACGGCGGCTACTCGGAGCGCATCGTCGTGAACGACAAGTTCGTTTTGCACATCCCCGACGCGCTCGACCCGAAATCCGCCGCGCCGCTCCTGTGTGCCGGGATCACGTCGTACTCGCCGCTGATGCACTGGAAGGTCGGACCGGGTAGTAGCGTCGCGGTCGTCGGTCTGGGCGGACTCGGGCACATGGGCGTCAAGTTCGCTAAGGCACTCGGCGCGGACGTGACACTGTTCACCCGGTCCACGAATAAGCAGGAGGAGGCGAAGCAACTCGGCGCCGATCACGTCGTACTTTCCACCGACGCGGAGCAGATGAAAGGCGTCGCGAACCGATTCGATCTGATTCTGGACACGGTCCCGCATCAGCACGATCTGAACCCGTATCTGGCGACCCTCAAACTCGACGGCACCATGGTTCTCATCGGGCTGCTCGAGCCGCTCGATCCCCCCGTCAGTGCGGTCTCCCTGATCATGGGGCGAAGGTCGCTGGCAGGCTCGGCTATCGGCGGGATGAAGGAAACCCAGCAAATGATCGACTTCTGCGCCGAAAACAACATCACGTGCGACGTGGAGATGATTCGCATTCAGGAGATCAACGAGGC
>JACMMA010000487.1 GCA_014379275.1 Armatimonadota bacterium
CCGAAACTTCGACGAAAAGAAAGAGAAGACGTAATTGTTCATCCGAGATGCCGCTCTCATGATCGCCGCCGCCGTGTTCGCCACGCCCGCAAAGGCCCAGACGTTCTTTTTTTCTACCGACCAGACCATCGCCAACGACAAGCCGCTCGACAAGAAGTACCCCGACCTGCGCGTCGGCGTTGACGAGGCGGGCAAGGACCACGTTACGTCCGAGATGCCGCACCTTTAACGACCTTTTCCACACGTCCGGGGGCGGGACGGTGGCCGTCAGCGGCGGCATCTTCAACAAGGATTTCAACGTTTATAATAACAAGACGATCAACGTCAGCGGCGGGATCATCCGCGGCAACCTCGGCTCGTTCAACGAAAGCAAGGTCAATATCAGCGGGGGGACGATCTCGGGGAATTTGGGGGCGTATGCCTCCACGGAAAATACGGGACCTGGGAACGTCGTCACCCTGAGCGGGGGAACCGTGGTCGGCAACATCTTCGCCGGGAACCACGGTGCGGTTCACATCAGCGGCGGCGTATTGCCCAAGGTGTCAGGCGCGGGCGGGATCTGGATCAGCACCCCGAACGCCGCCGTGACGATCGCGGGCACGAACCTGCGTTACTACAACCCGAAGCCGGGCGTCGATCCCGATAACCACCCCGGCACGCTCTTCTACCTCGACGGAAAACTTGCGGATGGGACGCCGCTTTCGGTGCGCTACTTTGAGGCAATCCCCGGCGAGTCTGCCCCGACCCGTCTACAAGGCGGATTCACTCGCGGCACCACACCGAAGCCCGCGAAAAAATAACGCGGCGGGATACTCCTGTCGAGTACCCAGCCGCCGCCATTGCCGCTACCGTCTGCGCGTGGAGTTCACGTAGAAGGCGTTCTTCGCATAGGTCACCGCGTAGCTGCCGGATTTGCCGAGCCCGATTCCGGTGATGGTACTGCTTCCGTCATCGATCGTCGTCAGCGCGTTGAACAGTCCGTCCGGGACGCCGGCGACATAGGCCCCGTTTACATTCACCACGATTGCCCAGGTGTTGCTCGCGCCGATGGCGACACGAGAGATAGTCTGTCCCGCATTCAACGAATCTAGCATGCGGTTTCGCATCGCGGACGGAATGTTCGCGCTGTAAACCGTATTTTTGTTGACGATGATCACCCAGCTATTGTTCGCGCCGATAGCGAGACCGGTGACAGACGCGCCGGCAGTGTTTCCGATCTGCACGAGCTGATCGAACATCGCAGACGGCACGTCCTCCGCCCGAATCGTGTTGGTATTACTGACGACTACCCAGCCGTCATTCGGACCGAGCGCGACGGCGTTGATCGGGATGTTTTGCGCTGTCCGCTCCGTCAGATAGTTGCGGCAGTCTTGCGGAATCCCGGTCGCCCTCCATCGGTAGCTGTCGTAGATTACAACCCATGCATCATCGCCTCCGCGCAAAACGACATCATTGACCGTGTTATCATTCTGGTTCAATGTGATCAGCACCTCGCTCAACTTATCCTCTGTCGGTGATGGAGAAGGCGACGGTGTTGGCGTCGGCGTAGGCGTAGGTGTCGGAGTAGGCGTTGGCGAAGGGGTCGGCGTCGGTGTCGGGGTTGGAGACGGTGTCGGGGTTGGAGACGGTGTCGGCGTCGGGGAAGGCGTCGGTGTCGGGGATGCGCCCGGCGACGGGCTGACATCCGGACTGGGAGTCGCACCGGGAGTCGGGCTGACCGTCGGCGTCGGACTGACGTCGGGGCTTGGCGTTGTACTGGGCACCGGAGTCGGAGTGGGGGTCTCGGTCGGAGTGGGGGTCTCGGTCGGCGCGGGTGTCGGAGTCGGGTCGGGTTGGGAATCCCCCCCACCACAACCAGCGATGATCATCACGCTGACCGCCAGGAGCGGAAGCAAGGGGAAACGGCGGCGGGAAAAGAAGGGAACATGTTTCATGATTAATCCTCAAACAGACTCGGGTTGGAAACGGAGTTGGGTGATCATCGCCCGTTCAATGATAGGTATTGCTACGATGATGCCGCTTTTCATAAAGATCTCGCGAAAGCGACAGATAATTAGATTCTCTATCTTTCCTATTGTTCCGTGAGACTTGCTTTTTGGAGGAGACTTTTCCCGTCGATTTCTATAGTCTCAACGCTTTTGCTAGTCCCAGAACGATATGACTCCATCTTCACTGGCTCGGCGCGTCATCCGGCGTAGTTTCGTGGCGGTTCGCGAGAAGCCGTTCGTGTCTGCCCAATCTGTTAGCAGACGAAGGAGCTTCGACGATCGTTCCTGCGTCCCCCCGATGCGCGGCAACACTTTCTGCACCCATTGAAAATCGAGCGCGGTGTTGAAATTATCTCCCGTCGCACCGCCCTCGACCAATAACGGCGATCCGTCGGGCGCGAAAGCATGTGCCAGATAGCGTAATGATTCGTCGCGCACCCGATAGCCGAAAGCAAAGCCACCCTCGATCAGCAGTTCACTCAATGCAGAAAGATTATCGTAAAACCGCCCGACATAATGGCGCGAAACCATCGAGAGCCTTTCCTCCGCATCGGCGACGGTTTCAACGCGGTTACCGAGAAAAAGTCGTTCACGATCCCCCGGCGCGATCTCCGGCAGCGATACGGGTTGTGTTCCTTGTGCCATCCCCTGCTCGAATCGCACTTCGCCGAACTCTATGACATTCGCCCGGTCTAATACCTTCAAACCGAACGGATGCGTCCCTTCTTCGATGTTGACGGTGCCGGCCAGGAAAACATTTCGCGGGAGCGTCACGGCGTCGAAGGTTCCGGCGAGCGGGATCTCACGCGCTCGCGTCTCCATCGCCGACAATACATCCGCGAGATAATGTTCGGCGCGGGCGAGGTTCATCTCGTCGAGGCAAACGAAATAGGAACGGTCCCGGTTTTCGGCGCGTCCCGACTCTTTGAGCAGATCCAGAAACGGCGTCCCGATGTAGTTTCCGGTCAGCGCGTTATGGTAGCCGAGGAGCGGCGACGGGTCGGACCAGTCCGGGCGAACGGGAAGCAAGCGGTACCGCGAACGAAGGTTGCCAGTAATGCCTTCGGCAAACAACTCGGTCAGGCGCGTCTTGCCGGTCCCCGAAAGACCGGCGAGAATCACGAACGGCTTGGTTTTGTGGCACAGATAGTAGTTGCGCACCGCGAGCGGCGGGTAGGTCAGTCCTTGCGAAACCGCGAACGCTTCCAGGTATCGTAGCAGTTCGGCTTCCGTTGCTCCGGGGGTGGCGTCATACGCCGCTTCTGCCTCCCGCACACCGGTTCCCGC
>JACMMA010000488.1 GCA_014379275.1 Armatimonadota bacterium
ATAATCATGCCTGCCATGACCGGCAGAACGAAAGAAAACTGTTTTTTCATGATGTCTATATACTACATTCTAATCGGTGCGAAACAAATCACCGATGAACCACCCGAATACATACGAAAGGAAAACGACGTTGCCGCCCCATAGGAGTATCTGCCCACGCCCGTCGGCATCGTAGAAGATCCCGGCCACCAGCACCACTACCGCGACCGCGCCGAAGGCCCGCAAAATCCCGGCCACCCGTCCTTCTTGCAGAAGTGTTAGCAAGACGTGAACGAGGGCTGCCGCCCAGAACGAAACCGCCGACAACACCAACAATACCGGACCCATCGGTGGGACAAAACCGGATTGCCCCCGCGAGAACACCAACTCGTCATCGAGCCGACGTACCGCGCCGGTTACGGTCATCGTCCATCCCAGTATCAGACCGCACCCCATCAGCACAGCAAGGACACCCCCTGACCATTTGGAAACGATTGCGAGTGGCAGGGGACCACTACCTGTCGGAGCTTCCTGCAGGAACAAGATCATCGCCATCAGCAAGAAAAACGTCGTGCCGTAGCCGACGATCATCGCGAATGCTTTGAGCAGGGGACGCTTCTCCGGCATTATGCCCGCGCCAATGGAGCCCGCGCGCGGCGTATACGAGTCGTAGGGCGTCGAACTGGGAACAGTCTGCCGCGCCGCCGCCGCGTTGCTATCCCGCGTTTGGTTTCGGCGCACGTCCTCGCGCCGCGTCGTGCTGTTATCGGCACGCGCCAGCCGCTGCAATCGTTCCATCATTGCCGCATTGCGCGGATTGAGTTGTAGCGACATGGTGTACATGTTGACCGCCTCATCGACGCGCCCTTGCATCCGGTATACGTCGCCCAACACCTCGTACCCTTCCGCGCTTCGTTTGATCCGCAACGAACGTTGTGCCAGTTCGCGCGCCTCGACGAAACGCATCCGCGACAGGGCGGCGCGTGCCGTGGTGACAAGCCGCGCCGCCTCATCGCCCGTAAAAGGTGCCGGATTCTGGGAATTGGGTGTCGGGCTTGCGCCGGGTCGGGGGGGCGGGGTACCGTAGGTAGCCGACGACGTCGCGCCCCCCGCACGCGTCCGTGCGGCGTCGGCGCGGCGTTCCTTGAGCGACTGCTCGGCATCGTAATTGGCGCGAGACAGGGAATCGGCTAGTGCCTTGTATGCCGTGGTGACATCGGCGAACTTGGTGGAAGCTTGCGGGTCGCCGGGGTTAACATCCGGATGCAGGGTGCGCGCCAGTTTGCGATACGCCGTTTTGATTTCGTCGGCGGACGCAGTGCGGTTGACACCTAATATCTCGTAGTATGTGCGCGAATTTTGCGGACCGGACGGCATAATATCGAAAAGAAACCTTCTAAGTCGCTACCATTGTATCGTGATCGAAACAAGTGCACACCATGCCCCCGGTCTGCCAGACAATGTGAATATGGGTGCTTTGTGTTATTATCGCGAGGCAAATACAGGAATCCGCGCACAAGCGAACATCATTGTGAACTTCACCGAACATATCTCCGAAACTGCCGCGGCGTCAAAGACTCTCGCCAAATGCAGCATCCTCGGCGCGGCGGCCGGCGTCGCGTCGGGTATCGCGTCCGCTGTTTTCTTGCGTCTACTGGACGGGGCGACATCGTTGCGTGAATCGCGTCCGTGGATGCTATTCCTGCTTCCCCTGGCAGGGCTTTTGATCGGCTGGATTTATGACCGCTACGGGCAGTCCGTCGTCGCGGGCACCAACCTGATACTGGAGAGTATCCATAGCAAGGGGATCATAGCAATACCATTCCGTATGGTTCCGCTTGTTTTGGGTGGCACCATCCTCACGCACCTTTTTGGCGGGTCGGCCGGGCGGGAAGGGACCGCTGTGCAAATGGGGGGAACTCTAGCAAACGTTCTGACCAAGCCTCTTCGTCTTTCGTTGAAGGATCACCGCCTTCTGCTGATGAGCGGCATCAGTGGCGGTTTTGGCTCCGTTTTCGGAACGCCACTCGCGGGAATGGTGTTCGGTCTCGAAATCCTCTCGGTCGGACGCGTCAACTATACCGCACTGATTCCTTGCTTTGTTGCTTCCTGTACCGGGGACATCGTTTGTCGGACGCTTGGCATTCAGCATGCGACCTATAGCGTTGGTGCCTCGCTTCCCGAATGGACGCCGTACCGCTGCTTCCTCATTCTCGTGGTTTCCGTTTTATTCGCCGGTGCCGCGGCAGGGTTCGTAAGCCTGACGGAAGGTATCTCTCATCAGATGAAGGCACGAGTGAAAAGTCCGTTTCTGCGACCGTTCTTGGGCGGACTGATTCTGATTGGATTGACCTGCCTTGTCGGGACACACGATTACCTCGGCCTGTCCCTCCCTCTGATCGCGAAGAGTTTTACCGCAGGCCACGTCGCAATCTGGGTATTCGCATTGAAGATGTTGTTCACCTCCGTTACGCTCGGTACTGGGTTCAAAGGGGGCGAAGTCACGCCCTTGTTCTGTATCGGGGCAACGCTCGGCGCGGCCTTCGCCCATCTGACGGGGCAACCGCCCACCATTTTTGCGGCGCTGGGGTTTGTCGGGGTGTTCGCCGGCGCGGCGAACACCCCGCTCACCTGTATTTTAATGGGGATCGAGCTTTTCGGAGCGAAAATGGCGATCCCCCTCGCTGCTACCTGCCTTATCACCTATGTTCTATCGGGGCACAGGGGTATCTATCCGTCGCAACTAATCGCGGTATCGAAAGCGGACAGCGCCCTCGCAGATGAAGAGGTGCAACTTCGGGATGTCCGGGATGGCAAGACGCGGGTTGAGTAACTCCGCTAACCATTCCGTCGCTCGGTTGAAGAGTGTGGTTTGGAATCAGGATCGCCACCAGGGAAACGTATGGAGGGGGCGAATTTGATTCCTGCGCCTTGTGGTGTAAACTGAGGGGACATGACACGCCCTAGACTACGCACCCAGGAGGTAGTAACGTACGCCCAGAATATCGTTGACACCATCCGCGACCCGCTACTTATATTGAACAGTGACCTTCGCGTGCTATCTGCCAACCGCGCATTCTACCAGGTATTCCGGACGACGGCCGAGGGGACGGAAAACCAGCCTTTCACTGTACTCGGGGGTGGTCAGTGGAATATTCCGGAGTTGGTCACACTTCTGAAAAATACAATCACGAAGCACGGTACTTTTGATGACTACGAAGTTGAAGGGGATTTTTCCGGAATCGGGCAGAGGGTGATGCTCCTCAACGCGCGTGAGTTGCGACGTCCGGGGAACGGTACGAAGCTTCTAGTCCTGTCTTTCGAGGACGTCACTACGCGCAAATCCGCGGAGGCGGATCTTTCTCAGGAGCAAAACCAGGACAAGAAAATTGCGCGCGCCCTGCTACGCCCGATGTTGTTCCAGCCGAAAGAAGACGCCTTCTCCGGGCTGATGGTGCAAACGGCATATGCGATGGCGTCGGACGAAGCTCTGGTCGGCGGGGACTTTTGGGACACGTTCGCCTATGACCATGGCCATGTCGCATTGGTTCTCGGCGATGTGATGGGGCACGGCCTTACCTCGGCCATTTTCACGACAGAACTGAAGCATACGATGCGGGCGTACATCCGAGAGCACGAACAACCCGACGCCATTCTATATCATATGAACCAGTTCCTTTATCAAAGCAGCCGACTGTTTTCGGAGGGTATAAACACGGAGGGCAGTGACGCGCCTGTCTGTATCGCCCTCGCGGTCATCGAGAGGGAAACGGGTGCGGGAACTCTGGCGATAGCAGGGATGGAGCCACCGATCATCGTGCGCGCAAACGGCGATACGGATCAACCGGTGGCGGCTGGGATGCCGTTAGGGGTTGTCGCGCAAGAAGAATACAAACAGGTCGGATTCCAACTGGAAGCGGGAGACACGCTCATCCTTTCTACCGATGGCATTACCGAGGCGCGACAGGGTCGGAACTTTCTGGACACGGAGGGTCTGATCCGATTGGCCGTCGAAGGAAACCGAGGGGATCTCGAAGAGATGGCAAACACGATAATGCAGGGAGCGCGGGATTTCGCCGGTGGCAAACTGCGCGACGACGCCTCGATTGTTCTCGCGCGGCGGACCGCGAACTCGCCACGGATTGAAAAGAAGCAGCTCGATCCGTAACCACACGTCTGGCACCGAAAGGGTGACTCTGAAACGAGAAACACCCGCCAAAAAAGATCGGCGGGTGTTAATGTCATCGTATAGCAACGGGGGGACTTGAACCCCCGACCTTCGGGTTATGAATCCGATGCTCTACGGTCGGATTTCCCCGTGCTTAAATACTGATATTGATATTCCTTGATCGCTCTTCGTATTTTTTACACCACAACGAAAACGCGACCGTATGACAGGAGTATACCTCAATGCCCCACATTTCGCACGTTATATCACCTCTATTTTTGGCACCTAAATCTCCTTATTACGCATTTTGCCGTCAGAGTTGTGTAAGAGACGGTCTTCCCCGATCTGCTATAAGATTTTTGAGTTTTAGAACAACTCTGACGGAAAAATGCGTGATAAGGAGACGGTAAAGTATCATCTCGCGTGAAAACCGCAAGCGAGACAAATCGTTTCCGCCGCTGTAGCGTCCACCACCGCCCGCGACGAGATCAGATGGATGCGTTCGCGCATCTTGAGCCCTGGCGTCTGTGGTGGACCGCCAGGGCTTCGTATTTTACTACACTCCCGCATGAAGAAGAGTGTAGCAAGGAGTCCACCACATGACCAAAAAACTATCAGCAGCGGCGCGTATCCAAGCCGCCGCGAGCACCTGGGGGCCCGCCGACCGCGACCTTCTACGTCGCTGGATATACGATTCGACATCAAGGATCGAAATCGACGGCAAATCTATTCAGTTGTCCACTTACCTCGCTAACGCCGACCTCTTCTCGGATATGGAAGACACCGATCCAACCACCGAGGTGACCAAGTATTTCTCCACTCATCGGAGTGAGATCACCGCTGCCTTCGCCGCGTCCGATTCTGAAAAGGCCGAACGGGAACGCCTGGAAGCAGAAGTGCGGCAACAAGAACTCAAGCGCCAGGAAGCAGTTCGAGAACTTGCGATTCGACAACAGGAGGCAGTGAGGCGGGCGAGAGAGCATGAGCAGCAGGAGATGCTCACTTCGCAAGCAACAGCGCGGCGCGAAGCGGCAGAGGCGGAAGAACGGGCGTGGGCAGCGGCTACAGCTTCCGTGCCGACCGAACACCCCGCCGCTATCGGGAACTCCGTTTGCGCCCCGCCCGTGCATTCGCCCAAAGACGGTGAGATTCTGGATTTCGAGGACAGCCGCCCCACGACTCGCCGCGAACGCAACCTCGATACGCTCCTACTCGGCGTTTCAGGTCTGCTGGGCTACGCGGACACGGACGATCTCAGGCGCGGCGACCCTGCCCTTCACAACACTGTCAGAAAGACCTGTAGCGACTACCGATGGGGCAAACACGTCCTGGTTGACCTCGACTGGCAAGCCGCAAATGTCCGCGACCCCAGCCGTGCCATCTTCGGAAAGGTGATCTACCCCAATCTCGACTCGACGCGGAAAGCCCGTGCGGACTCGCGGTCGGCGCGAACCACCGACTTTATACCTGAAGGGATCGAGCCTAACGCCCCAAACCTCTGCCTGCCCGTTCACGGTTTTTTGAAGGCGAACGCCCCGCGTGACTATACTTACAACCAGATCGCGGACGAGATCGGTGCGGGGTGGAAGGAAGTGTCTCGGGAGTGTCAGCGGCTCGTCCGCGACCAGGACAGCGGCGTGGTGCGGGCGGCGAGGCGAACTACTAAAGGGACCAGCGAGGTGTTTCGGTACGCCCCCGACCGCAAACGGATCGAGACGGGCTCGGCCACGAGCGACGCGGTTATCAAGCAGGTGCTCTTGCGCCTCATCGGAGAATGCCCCGCGCAAAGCCTACGTCAACTCGCCGAAATGACGCGGCGCGAACTCATGAGCATGGCCGACCACTCGTTCCGAGCCGCGCTTGCGGACCTGATCGCGTCAGGTAGCGTGGTCGTGAAGCTTGGGCTTCGCCGCGCCAACCTCCATTTTTTAGCCTCTTGATGTCAGTGTGGCGAAGTGTGGCGAAGTGTGGCGTGAACGGTGATTTGAGTGTGGCGTCAGTGTGGCGCGGGCATGGAATCGAGTGTGGCGAAGTGTGGCGTGGTCGCGGTCACGCCACACTGAAATTCTCCCGATTCGCTCTGAAGATTTCGTATTTTCTTCGCGTTTACTATATCCGTTTCAAACGTATTCCCAATTCCCAAACGGGATGTTTCCGTTTCCTTCCGCCATCGCCCCTTGCGGGGGCTCGGCGCAAGACCGAAACATTGCGCCTGCGGCTTTTTTGAAGACGCAGGGGGCTGAGCCCCCTGCACCCCCGCCTCCTCAAAAATAAGGAGGGATCGAAATCCTGATCTTCAGAAAGATGACAATCCCGCGTAGCGGGTCACATACGGGCGCGAAGCGCCCCAGCACAGCGGAACGCGGTGAAGGTATCCAATACCCCTCCTAAAATGGTTCCCGCCGCCCGCGCCGCGCTTCGCCACACTCGCCAGCCACCGACATATGCTCGACATAAGTGGTCCCTACGCCTCGTTGAAGGCACCTTCCAGTGCCTTCGTGGCTCCAGTGTCATCGGGTCAGTCTCAGCGCGTTCTATGTTGTCGGTAATCCATCGCCACCCGTGGAAGGCGGCTCATAGGAGGAGTGTACCCGCTGGATGAACGTAGCGATCTGCTCCTCCGTAGCACCGCGCTTGCGATAATCAACGATCTTGGCGGTAGTCGTGGCATTCAAGTCCTCCTTCGTCGCCTTCTTCCGAATCGTCTCGAAGGCGATGAAGTTGTTGTTGAACCATTGAGTCCCTTCGAGCACGGCTATCATCTCTTCGGTGGTGACTTCCATCTCCTCTGGGCGCTTCGGGTGGGTCAACCTATCTCTTACCTCTACGGCCTTAAAAAATGCCCGTGACCCATCGGAGTTGAAGTCAATCGAGAACTCAGCGCAACCTTTCATCCGAGCCAGGATTTTCTCTGCAAAGCGGACGTTTTGCTTCAGAGTGATCTTCGCTTTTTCATCGCGAACCTCCCCCGTATCATGAAGCCTGTACTGTTTGTCCTCGAGTAGCGCCTTCTCCGCGTCGGTCAGAGGAGGAACAAACTCTGCTCTGGAGCGTAGTGCCATCTGCTTCATGACCCACAGAATCCCCTCGCAGTAGGCCATTTCATTCTTAACAATCAACCGCCGTAATGAAAGAGAGCCCCCGTGAATCTTTAGCATTTGCCCGAGTGCTACCGAATCCGAAAGCAGAATTTTATGAAGTTCCAAAAGGTCCGCGAACGCGCTCTGCACTTCATCTACGGCTTCCGCGTACTCTTGCATCTCGGCCCAGACATCCTCATCGGCTTCGGACGTGTTCACTTCCCCTGTTTCATTTATCATAACGGTTCTTTATCGCATGAACGGGGCGGATGCTCAAGCCAATTTTTGGGTTACCAACCCAGGTAGTTGAGGAGTAGTCAGTAGCCCGTACCCGCCAGGGTCAGGGCGATGCCGCGTCGAGCCGATCATGACGTGTGGGCGGTCACAAAAAGCCGCTCTTGTGTTGCACGCTACAAAGAGTTGTGGTTGAATCCTAATCAGGCAGATCAGGTTCATCAGACTGATTAGGTTGATGTGTCACATCTCAAACGCGCATAAAGGAGAAACTACCATGGCAAGAGTACAGATTTTGAACGAGACAACGATCTATCCCATAGACCCGAGCGCATGGAGGCTCTGGTTCCAGTGGTGTCGATACATCTACGACGATAACACCATCCAGTACGGGTATCGGTTTATTTGGCGTCGGCCTGCGAACGATGGGGGATCACTACAGGCGGCGCGGGGCCAAGCGCGGATACCTTCCATCGCCGTGATGGAGCAACTTATCGCGAAGGCACGAGTAGAAGGTTGGGGAAACAAAACCGACCCCGATGAGTCGCACCCGTGATCCTTGCACGAGGCGGTGCGGATTAAGCTTAACCCGCACCGTGAGTGTCCGAAACCTCGCCATGATCTACTAAAAATCGTGCCCGTTCCAGAAGCTCATCGAACGTGAGAATCTCGGGGTTGTGAAGGTTACGTCGGAAGAGTTCGAACGACTTGTGCTTGTCTCTGTCGCCGCGAAGCTGTGAGGTGTTGCCTATGATTAGGATGCCCTTCGGCTCGTAGGTGAAGATGTCATCCGCTTCCAGAGCGTCTCGGTTCTTATCTTGGCGCGACCCTTCCAGCACCCAAGCTCGGCAGTTGGATAAGACTTGACCTACGCCCCCAGCTAACTCCTCGCTTACCCCGAAAGCACCGTTACGATATTGTTTCGCGGTTCGCAGAAGTGGGGTGTCGGGGCGCTTGATCTCTACCAAGACGGTGAATTTTATTCTCGACTTTGAAGCAAGTAGGTAGTCGCCCTTTTCACCACCCCGCCCCGTCATGCCCGTCCCGCCGTAGTGGACTTGATCTTGTTCGACGGTCATGAACTTGTATGCGAGCCCGTGACCGAAAATCCAGTCGTTCTCTGTGAAGAATTTTTGCCAGTCGCTTTCGTCCCAGTCTTCGGCCTTGACGTGGGCCTCAAACTCCTCAACGACTCGTTTTCGAACATCATAGATTTTGTGGAGTGCGGCGGCAAGCGGGATTTTGTCGCCCAGTCCGACAACTTGCTCCCAAACAGCCTCACCCCCACTTGCTAAAAAGCTCTGAATCTCCTCAACCGAAATAGGGGCAGGTTGGTCCTTGCCCCTCACGACATAGGCCCGTTTATGTCCGCTGGGTTCGCCGCCTGGGCGCGAGATCGCGTACAGGTCTTCAAGGGTTTTGAAGAGTGCGAACGAGTCGGCGGCACCCAGATGAATGCTGGCCTGTTCCCCGCCCTTGAGGTTCGTGGTGGTAAACTCCGCTACATCCTGCCACGGCTCCTTCAACTTGTGGCGGCGCTGGACCGCGAGAGTGAAGTTCACGCGCCGAGCGGAACCATCTGCGTTGTCTACTATTTTAGCCTTGACTACTTTTCGGAAAGTGTCGCCCTCAGTCGTGCCTTTTGGGTCTAAAACTTGAATAACCGAACCTGCGTCATCACCCGTCTCGGAGCCATCCTCCTCTTCAGTAAGGGGAATATCCTCCATCTTGGCTGCGAACAGCGAGTTCTCCTCAACGACATACTCTGTCTCCACAAGTTGATCCCTTTCGTCAGGCAGTTCGTTGTTTGAACGCGGCTACGGGTTAGACCCGACACAACCCACTTGGTTGCATCATCATGACGGCTTCGTAACACGGCGGAAATGGCTGGATTCCCCATGAGTCGTCCCGCCTCCTGAAGACGTGCCGTGTCGCGCCGTGTTCCGACCCAGGTGATCTCGGTGCTGTCGGCCGAGGACATCGCACGTACGGGCGAGGGCGACATCAAATC
>JACMMA010000489.1 GCA_014379275.1 Armatimonadota bacterium
GACGCTGGCTCCAACCCGCCGCGCGACGCATGAACCACGCCCATCGAATCCTCGACGGTGACAAACTGTTCGTCCGCACCCTGCCTGTCCCGCTCGGTGCGACCCAAGCAGGGCAAGATCAAGGCGGTTTCTCCGGTGACAAGATGCGCCCGGTTCAGTTTGGTGGACACCTGAACGGTGAGTTTGCATCGCTGGAGTGCGCGCGCGGTGTACTCGGTATCGGGCGTCGCGGAAAGAAAATTACCGCCGAGTGCGAAAAACACTTTAGCGCCGCCCCCGTGCATCGCGTGAATCGCCTCGACGGTATCGAAGCCATGATGGCGCGGCGGTTCGAACCCCAATTCCGTTCGCAACGCGTCGAGAAATTCCGTGCTCGGTTTTTCGTAGATGCCCATGGTTCGGTCGCCCTGGACATTGGAATGGCCGCGCACCGGGCACAATCCTGCGCCCGGTCGCCCAATATGCCCCCCCACCAAACAAAAATTAACCACGGACTGGACGTTCGCGACGCCGTTCTTGTGTTGTGTCAGCCCCATCGCCCAGCAGACGATCATCCGCTCGGAAGCGAGCGCGATCCGGGCGGCTTCCCGGATATGTTCGCGGTCGACCCCGCTGCCGTCCCGAATCTCTTCCCAGGACGTCTGTCGCAGATCATCGGCAAATTCGGCGAAACCGACTGTGTGTTCCGCGATAAAGGCGTGCGCCAGGAGCTTGCCACCGGATTGTTCGTCGGCGTCCAGCATTTCCTTCATGATGCCCTTCAGGAGCGCCACATCGCCGTTGATCCGGACCGGAAGAAATAGGGAGGCGATTGCGGTGCCACCGCCGAGCAGGTTCCAAACCTCCTGGGGATGCTTGAACCGCATCAATCCGGTTTCCTGGAGCGGATTTATCGAAATGATTTTTGCGCCGCGACGCGCGGCTTCCTGTAGCGCGGTCAACATGCGCGGATGGTTCGTGCCGGGGTTTTGCCCGATGACAAAAATGGTGTCGGCGAGGCGGAAGTCTTCCAACTTCACGGTCCCTTTACCGATCCCGATCGTTTCGCCTAGGCCCACGCCGCTGGATTCGTGGCACATGTTCGAGCAGTCGGGAAGGTTATTGGTGCCGAACTCGCGCACAAACAGCTGGTACAAAAACGCCGCCTCGTTTGACGTGCGCCCGGACGTATAAAAAACGGCTTCGTCCGGCGACGAAAGCTTGTTCAGGTTATCGGCAATCAGGGTAAAGGCATCGTCCCAGGTAATCACTTCGTAGTGATAGCTGCCCGGTTTTCGGACCATCGGTTGCGTGAGACGCCCTTGCTTCCCCAGCCAGTGATCCGACTGTTGCGACAGTTCGGCGAGGGAATAGCGGGCGAAAAACTCAGAGCTGACCCGCGCCGTGGTCGCCTCGTCAGAAACCGCCTTGGCACCGTTCTCGCAAAACTCGGCGGGGGATCGTTGATCGTCCGGGTCGGGCCATGCACACGAAGGACAATCGAACCCGCTCTTCTGGTTCATCGTCGTTAATGTTTTAAGGGTCCGCCCCGCCCCCATTTCTCCGAAGCCGAACCGCATGGTCTGCACGATCGCCGGGAGGCCACTCGCGACGGTTTCCCGCTCCCCGATGCGCGGTTCCGTGATCTCAACCGGCGGCTGCGCCGATAATTCCGTGGTAGTTTTCATAGCTGTTTGATTCGATCTTCGCCCGCATAGATATTAAATCGCTCCCCGCGAACAAAACCCAGCAGCGTCAGTCCCGCGTCCCGCGCCAGAGACACGGCGAGCGAGGACGGCGCCCCGACCGAGGCGAGTGCCGGTATTCCCGCCATGACCGCCTTTTGGACCAGCTCGAACGAGGCACGCCCGCTCACGAAAACTAGCGATCGGGAAAGGGGCAACGATTTAGTCCGAACGGCACTGCCGACGAGTTTGTCCACGGCGTTATGCCGACCCACATCTTCGCGAATTCCGAGCAAGGTTCCTTCCTCGTCAAAGAGCCCGGCGGCATGCAATCCACCGGTACGGTCGAACGTTTCCTGAGCCGCGCGAAGCTTGTTGGGAAGCGTGCAGATGGTCCCGAAATTGAACACGGGAACGTTGCGGACCAGTTCGAACGGTCGCCGGGATTCGATGGCTTCTAGAGAGGCTTTCCCGCAGACACCGCACGAGGAGGTCATATAAAAGCGCCGCGCGGAATCGTCCATCGCCGGAAGTTCGTCGCCGTCGAGGGTAAGAAGTATGATGTTCCGGAATCCGCCCGGCTGGGCTGGACCGCCGGCCTCATAACTGAGCACTTGTGATGACCCGGTCAGAATGCCCTCGCCCCACAGAAAACCGGCGGCAAGATCGGGATCGCTCCCGGGGGTACGCATCGTGATCGCCACGGAAACCGCCGCACCGCCCGCCGTCCGGACACGAATCTCGAGCGGCTCTTCGATGGCAACCGAATCGCTTCGCTCACGCGATTCTTCTCCCTCGACAGTAACTATTGCGACATCGCGGGATTGAATCGTCATACTCGGTCACTTCAGCCGAGGCAGTTTTTCATCCATGGCGGCTTGCAGCGCACGAATGTGGCGAGCATTCTCGCCCAGGTCACCTTCTCCGACACGGGATCGGGAGCGTATTGTTACCAGCGACGAATCACCGTCGGCTCCGGTCGGTGTCACCGTCACGGTAACGTCATCCGTGAAAAAAGGTATGGCGGTGCGCACCTCTGCGCGAAGCACGCCGGTTGTTTCATCCCGTTCTACCACTTTCCAGTTACGTAGACCGCTTGCCGCCGCCGCGGCGAACTGCACGGTGTTTGTGGGAGACGAATCGTATTTCCTTGGTTTGAGGTCCGGGTAACCAGGGTGGGTACCGGTGGTGACGTCATTTGTTCTCCAACCGGCGCCGGGTACGTACAGCAACGCCGTTGCTATCAAAGCGCCAAAAAGCGCGGGCAGCAGGATGGACCGCACCCAGAAGTGTCGCTTTCCTGCATTTGGGTTTTCCTGTGTCACGAAAGACTCAACGTCCGCGATCACGCCGCGGTTCCAACGGAACCCGCCGCCAGAACGTTTTCCAGAGATCTCAAGAAACGCTCATTCTGCGCCTCGGTGCCTACCGTCACGCGTAGAAATGTGGGCAGGCCGAAAACATCCCCTGTCCGCACGATCACTCCCTGTTTCAGAAGCGCGGTAAAAACTTCGCGGCAGGGCTGCTTGGTGTCAACGAGCACGAAGTTCGCAAACGAAGGGATGTAGGGCAGATTCATGCGCTCGAAAGCCGCATAAAACTGCGCGAGTCCGTCGGTGTTGGTTTTCAGTGACTTATCTACGAAGGCGTCGTCTGCGATAGCCGCCGTCGCGGCGACCTGCGCGGCGAGATTGACATTGAAAGGGGATCGGGCTTGGTTCATCAACGCGATCACGCGGGCGTCGGCCACTCCGAAGCCGACGCGCAGTCCGGCAAGGCCATACATTTTGCTGAACGTACGCAATCCGATCACCGGCGCCCCCGCCCGGATATAGTCCAGGGCTTTCGGGAAATTCGGGCGGTGGTAAACGTACTCCGCATACGCCTCATCCAAAACAAGCATCGCGCGCGAAGGAAGGCGCGCTAACAGGCGACCAATCGCGGCTTTATCTTCCACGATCGTTCCGGTGGGGTTGTGTGGGTTTGCGAGAAATACGAGGCGGGTTCTTTCGGTCACTGCATCCGCCATCGCATCCACGTCATGCACTAGCCCGGGGCGCGTGAGCGGGACTTTGACTGTCTTTGCTCCCGCGAGTGTCGCTGCCGCTTCGTACAGGACGAAGGTCGGGTCGCCGATCACCATTTCGTCCCCGGCGTCTAAAAAAGTCAATCCGAGCAGGTGAATAATTTCGTCGGAACCGTTGCCGAAAATCAACATTTCCGGTGATACGCGCAGGTTTTCCGCGACAGCGAGGCGCAGATCGTGGCAACCGCC
>JACMMA010000074.1 GCA_014379275.1 Armatimonadota bacterium
CGCTACCCGTGGCGTCACGCTCGCCGTTTTCCCCTACGCCCTCGGACTCCCCTCACTCCCTGCGGAGGGAGCGGGGGGCGGGGGAGGGAGGGCCGACACGCGCGGCCAACCGCAAAGCACACCCTGCTACGCCCGTTTTCGTCACGCGCACCGGCTTTCCGGAAAGGGACGCATCCAGCGGGACGACCAGCGATTCGACATTTCCCCGGTATAGCACCGCGCCGTTCGCGCTGACCAGAACTGCCTCCGGCGTAAAACCCGCTCCCAGTGTGCGGGTGAGGTTGCCGGACGCATCCCGCACGACGGGTAACGCCGTCAGCAATCCCCGGTCGCGGGCATGACGGAGGACACCATCATCGCTTTCTAACTCGTTCGGATAAACGGCAAAGAAGCGCACGCCGCGTTTGGCGTACCGCTTCGCCAAACGCGCGATTCCGGGAGCGGTGCGCGACGCCACCGGACAATCGGTCGCGAGGAAGACGAAGACAGTTGTGCTTGGTTTTTGGTCCGTGACCAGAATGTGCCGCTTGCCGGAAAGGTCGGCGAACGGCGGGAGTGAGAGCGGTTTAGCGGGCTTCGGGGCGGGTGCGGAGGCGAGGTTGAGCCAGAGAAGGAGCGCGACGGTAAACCCAGCGGCGTACCTACCCAACCTCCTCACTCTCCACTGACCACTGGTCACTGACAACTCACTCCCTTATCCCGCCAGATATTCGTCGACGGTGCGCACGCCTAATCCGTCGCTCGCGGTCGGGTGCGATGACAGTGCCAGGAGCAGGGCACGGGCGGTGTCGAGCGACGTGAGACAGGGCACGCCGCGTTCCACCGACGCCCGCCGGATCTGCGCCCCTTCGCGTTCGATCTTTTTGTCCTTGCTGATCGTGTTAATCAGCAAGCCGACTTTGCCGCCCTGGATCAGGTCGATCAGGTTCGGCGAGCCTTCCGAGATCTTCCGAGCGGTTTGTACGTCGGGCAAGCCGTTCTGCTGGAGGAACGTTGCCGTACCGCCCGTCGCGTAGATCGAGAAGCCGAGCGCGGAAAACCCCTCGATCAGCGGCAGGGCTTCCGCCTTGTCATCGTCCGCGACCGTAACCAGGATCGCACCCGTGAGCGGCATGTCGAACCCGCAGGCGACCAATGCTTTGTATAGGGCGCGGGGATAGGTGCTATCCTGCCCTAGAATCTCGCCGGTGGATTTCATCTCCGGTCCGAGCGTGTTGTCCACGCCGCTGAGTTTCTGGAACGAGAACACGGGTGCCTTGACCGCCGGGTTCTTCTGCTCGGGGTACAAGCCGGGGGTATAGCCCTGCTCCTTGAGCGACTGACCGAGGATACACCGCGTGGCTATCTTCACCATCGGAACCCCGGTGATCTTGCTCAAAAACGGCACCGTCCGCGACGAGCGCGGGTTGACTTCGATGATATACGGCTCGTCGCCTTCGCATACGAACTGGATGTTCATCAGACCGACAACGTTCATCGCGCGGGCGAGGCGCGTCGCGTAGTCCACCATCTTATCTTTGGTTTCTTGCGCGAGCGATTGGGGCGGGTAGACCGCCATCGAGTCGCCCGAGTGGACCCCGGCGCGTTCGATGTGCTCCATGATCCCCGGCAACAGGCAGTCCACGCCGTCGCTGATGCAATCGACCTCGACCTCTTTACCGATAATATACCGGTCCACTAGAATCGGGGCTTTGGGGGAAACGTCCACGGCGTAGCGCATATAGGAGCGTAGTTCGTCCTCGGAGTTGACGATCTCCATCGCCCGCCCGCCCAACACATATGACGGGCGCACCAGGCACGGAAACCCGATCTCCCGCGCGACCAGAACGGCGTCCTCGGCGTTGGTGACGGCGCGCCCCTCGGGTTTCGGGATGCCCAAGCCCCGGAGCAGTTCCTCGAAACGCTCGCGGTCCTCGGCTAGATCAATCGAGTCGGCGGATGAACCGAGAATCGGGACCGCGTTGTCGGTGAGCGGACGCGCTAGGTTGATCGCTGTTTGCCCGCCGAACTGCACGATCACGCCCTCGTAGGGCTCCTCACGATCCAGCACATTGAGAACATCTTCCGACGTCAGCGGATCGAAGTACAACCGGTCGGACGTGTCGAAGTCGGTGGAGACGGTTTCCGGGTTGTTATTCAGGACGATGGCTTCGTAGCCCGCCTCGCGCAACGCCCACACGCAGTGGACGGTGCAATAATCGAACTCGATCCCTTGCCCGATGCGGATCGGTCCCGACCCTAAAACGATAACCTTCTTCTTGTCGCTACTCATGCCGCCTTATTAAACCATATCAAATCAAAGCGGCAGGAGTTCGTCCCAACTCTCGACCTCGGAAACGCGCTCGATTGCCACCTCCAGCCGTTCAATATCGCCCGCCCCGCGTACCGCCGCCGCCACAGACGCGGGCGGCGCACCGAGCCGTTTGCCGCCGATCCGCAAAAGGATGTTCTGCGCCTCCTCCGTCCGTCCTTCGGTTCGTCCCTCGGTTCTCCCTTCGTTGCGTCCCGCCGTCATGCCGTCGCGCAGGATTTTCTGGTATGTCACGGATTCCGTCATTTGTCCTACCTCCCGAAATAGATACTCCAGAAACGTTTCGTTGTGTTTCAAGCCGCTCAAAATATAGGCGGCGGCAAAGAACTGCGCCCGCCGGTCCG
>JACMMA010000490.1 GCA_014379275.1 Armatimonadota bacterium
CCGTAGCTCAGCGGTTAGAGCAGGGGACTTAAGGAAAAAGTCGTCTAAGTGAGTTGCGATTCATAAGATGCCTCTTTCAGGGTTGCCGAATTGTTATGTGCTGTTATCCATTTTATAGCAAGCAACAAGCATTCCGGTAGAACCCGTCAAAGTCGGTGAAGCCTTCTAGCGGGAAACCGTTCTGGTAATACCGAGCCAAGCCGTATTTCGATACGGAAGGTGTAGAGACTGTACGGCGGGGTCGTAATGACAAGATACAGTCCAGACCGCAAACGAACGTAAATCCGTTCGGCGGCGAAAGCCGTGGTGGTACGCATAATCCCTTGGTCGCAGGTTCGAATCCTGCCGGGCCCATGAGTCAGGTTTTAGAGAGTAACGTCTGCCCTACTTTCTAAAACCTGTCCCTTCCCGTTCCTACGATCACGGGAACCGCTCGCCTTTTTCCACGCTTCGTAGAAACGCGATATACTCGCCGCGCAACTCTTCGTCCGTTTCATTCAACAGAGTCGCCCGCAAAAGCTCACTCGTCGGTTCCGTGGTCTCATCGGTCACGAGCATGCGGAGCGCGAGAAAAGCTTGACGCCGGACGATGGCTTCGCTGTCGCCGAACCCTTCACCCAGCGCGTCCCAGTCCAGTTCGTCCCCGAGCCCCGCCCGCCCGTAGACGCACCACACCCGAACCATCGCGGAATCGTCGGATTCCTGGCGGTCGCGTAACGCGGCGATGGCTTCCCTCCCCTGCCCGACGTCGCCGAGCGATTCGGCGGCGTAGCAACGCACCACTTCGTCCGGATCGTCCAGCAATTTCAATAAGATGTACGTGACATCGGGGTGGCGTATCCCTATCCAACCGAGGGCTTCCGCGACATTAGCGCGTACCAATTCGTCGCCGTGGTCGGCGAGATCCAGGAGCGGCATCACTGCCTCGCGCGCACGCAGAATGCCCAGCGTCTCGACCACTTCGGCTAATACCGCGTCGTCCCCCTCGGATTGCAACCGCTCGATAAGAACGGGAACCGCTTTCGAGGACGGCAATCTTCGTACCGTTTGTGCGGCAAGGAGGCGCACTTCCGGGTCCGCGACGACGAGCGCGGCGAGCAGGTGCGGGGTCGGGTCGGAATACGGGTCGGTGAAGGAGAAAGGACCGCTCATACCGTGCGCCACAATTCCCGAACTTTGTTCGCCGAATATCGGATCAACTCGCCGTCCCCATAAAAAATCTCCAGCGTGATCGTGTCGTCGTACCCGGACGCTTTGAGCAGTCGGAGTTCTCGCTTCCAGTCAATCGTGCCCGCGCCAATGGCCAGGTGGTCGTCGCCCTTGCCTTTGTTGTCCGATAAGTGAACGTGACACAGGCGGTCCGCATAGTGCGATAGGAGGTCCGCCGTGTGCGACTTGCGACCGGCTGTCGCGATGTTGGCATGACCGATGTCGAGGTGCAAACCAAGACTCGGGATCGCCTCAAAAAGCGGCGCGAGGGACGCGGCAGAGTCTCCCTCCACGTTCTCCACCATCAGTCGAATTTTTCGCTCCTCTGCGACCGGAAGCAATTTCTCTATCGCCGCGATGTTTCGCGCGTTGATGTAATCCGGTCCGTATCCGGGCACACGGCAGTCGAGGTGCAGATTCATTCGGTCGACGCCGAGCTGTGCGAACAGCTCCAGGCAGTGAATCGCTTCCGTCACGGCGCCAGCTTGCACGGCATCGAACGCGGAGCCGAACGGCAGGTAATAGGCGGTGTGCCCGACCACTCCCAGATTGTGGTCGGCAAGGGCGTTTTTAATCCGTTCCGCACTCAGCTCCGTGGCACGACATGCAGGCGGTTCCAGTGTCAGGTCCAAAAAATCGAATTGGAGTTCGGCGGCGCGAGCAATCTCTTTAAGCGGGTCGCGGGCGGGGTTGTTCATCAAGCCGAGGCGCATAACTGCCCACAGTATACGGCGAAGTCAGATAGTTGTCGCTGAACAAACGGCGGGGACGGGGTAAAATAAGCGGTAAGAACAATGAGAGAAAAATACCTAATCGAATCGGACGGCCAGGTCTACGGACCGGCAGACGTGGATCAGCTCATCCAGTGGGTTGCCGAAGGGCGCGTCGTGGCTACCACAACGCTTATTCACGCAGAAACATCGGAGCGGAAGTTGGCCGGCGACCATGCCGAGTTGCGGTCCTGGTTCGCCCCGACGCCGCCGACCACCCCCTCTGCCGGGGCGACCAGTTATCAAGCCCCGCCTCAGCAGGGAAGCGCGGGGGACTACGCCAGTTCGGGTGGGACCGGAGTTGGAGGCTACCCCGGAGGGTACCAGCAGCAACAGATGCAACGTCCCCAGCAGCCCTGGAGCGGAAACTACCAGCAACCAGGCGCTCCGGGGTATGGACCACAAATGTACGGTGTCAGGGGTAACGATAGCGGTACCGGTGCCATGGCACAGCTCCCCGCAGAGCTCCAGGGAGTGAATTTCGGTGCGTTTGCCATTCCGATATGGTGGGGCATATTCAACCAGTCTTTTCTCGGACTCCTGGCGTTCATCCCTTGCTTAAATTTCATCGTTTCCGTCGTCATGCTCTTCAAAGGAAACGAATGGGCGTGGCAGAACCGGCGTTTCGACAGCGTAGAGCATTTCCTTCAGGTGCAACGGGCATGGCAAAAGTGGGGCGTCGCGGTATTTATTTTCAACACGATCTGGACGATCGGTTGGCTCATTTCGCTTTTTACGGGGAGCAATCCGTGATCGCAAATGGTCCGGTTCGTATCGAACCCGTCAGCGAAAATGCCCACCTCGTCCGCCACGAGGTGTATTTTGCGGGTACAATGCAGAGACAAGGTCGCGGTTCTCCGCTGGGCTAGCGAGACTCCCATGCTTTGACCCAAGCGCGAACGACTCACGCACCCAAAGTGGTGCTCCCCTTGGAGGGACGATACAGATGACGGATCCCGGCGGATCGGATGTACCCGCTGCACAGAATCTTATCCGGCTTCTGTACGCAGACGAAACGCAGGAAACGGACCAGGAAGTCACGAACGGCGCAGAGCGTGTTTTCGAGGCGTTGCGTGTGCGTTTGTCGGCGGTCTTAGGGACCGGCGGCTATGCGACTTTGCTCGCGCGCGCTCTCGCTCTGACGCGAGCCGAGTTTTCATGGATGGCAGACATTACGGTAGACAAAAACGGCTCCCTTGCGGGTCGGGTCGCAGTAGCGGCACAGGAACAAGCCGCTGTGGAAGTGGTACGTAGCTTCACGGGATTGCTGTCGCGCTTCGCCGCACTTCTGGTAACGTTCATCGGTGCGGATCTAACGAATCGTTTACTGGACGCGGTCTGGCAGGATTTGGAAACAAGGGTTGTGACGGATACTCCTGGAGTGAAAGATTTATGACAAACGAGACAAGCAAAGTACGTATCCGGCAATTGCCTACCGGTGTACCGGGTCTCGACGCGGTTCTGGGCGGTGGGTTGCCGGAATATTCCTTCAACGTTATCGCGGGTGCGCCGGGGTCGGGGAAAACGACGCTCGCGCAACAGGTTCTTTTCGCCAACGCGACACCCGAAGTTCCAGGGATCTTCTTCACAGTGTTGGGTGAGCCGTCGCTCAAAGTGCTACGCTATCAGCAACAGTTTGATTTCTTCGACGGCTCGAAAATCGGCAACGCGATCCATTTCGTGAACCTCAGCATGGAGGTGATGGATCAGGACCTGGACGCGGTGCTGGAGCGGATCGTGCGCGAAGTGGAGTCCGTGACCCCCGGCACCGTCGTGGTGGATTCGTTCCGCAACATCATCCGCAAGGGTTCCTCTTCGGAGCGCTCCGACGTGGAGATGCAAAACTTCGTGCAACGGCTCGCCTTGTTCCTTACCAGCTGGCAGGCAACCACATTCCTGGTCGGCGAATACATGCCGGACGAAATGCGCAACAACGCGCTGTTCACGGTCGCCGATGGTTTGTTCTGGCTGTCGCAAAATATAGAGCGCAACGCAATGGAACGAAAACTCCAGATAATGAAATTGCGCGGCCAGGAATCCGTATCCGGCTTGCACACATTCCGGATTTCCGCGGAGGGTGTTCGTATCTTCCCGCGCAACGCCGGCCTTACCAAAAAGAAGGTGCCTACAATGCCAGCGCGGCGTCTTTCGACCGGCATACCGAAGTTTGACACCATGCTCGGCGGCGGCATCCCGGCGGGTGATTCGGTGCTCGTCACCGGCGCCTCCGGGTCCGGCAAAAGCACGCTCTGTACGCAGTTTATCGCGGACGGAATCAAGAACGATGAAACCGGAGTCATCGTTGTCTTCGAGGAACAACCCCAGCAATATGTCCATCGGGCGACGGAGATGGGACTCGATATGCAGGCAATGATCGACCAGAACAAAATCAAGGTCATCTACCTGCGCCCGCTGGATTTATCGGTGGACGAAACCCTGTTCGCGGTGGGCGAAGCAGTCACGGAGATCGGAGCGACCCGTGTCGTGATCGACTCGCTCTCCGGTTTCGAGATCGCGCTGACCCCCAGTGCGCGGGACGACTTCCGCGAGTCCGTATACCGGATGGTTTTCGCCCTGACCGCGATCGGCGTCACGATAGTCAACACGGTCGAAATGGGCAGCATACTGACCGATGTGCGCCTCGCCACACACGACATCTCCTTCCTGACCGACGTGATTATTTTGCAACGTTATGTCGAGTTGGAAGGGCGATTGGAACGAATAACCGCCGTGGTAAAAACGCGGCATGGAAACCACAGCAAGGAACTCCGCCGATACGAGGTCACGAAAAAAGGCATCGTCATCGGTGACACGTTACACGACTACAGTGGCATCCTGACCGGGTTTCCCAAAAGTCGGGC
>JACMMA010000491.1 GCA_014379275.1 Armatimonadota bacterium
AGAATCCCGTGTGAGAAAACAAAATATGTTCGCACCCTCTGTACTAATCGTCGTTCCGACATATAACGAAATCACGAATATCGAAACGTTGCTGTCCGGTATTCATGCCGCCGTGCCCGCCGCGCACGTGCTGATCGTGGATGATAACTCGCCCGACGGTACCGGTAAACGCGCGGGCGAAATCGCCGCGTCTGACTCCCGCGTCCATGTACTTCACCGGGCGGGCAAGGAGGGGCTGGGGCGGGCGTACGTTGCCGGCCTTTCCTGGGGCGTGGAGCGCGGTTATGAACGGATCGTGCAGATGGACGCCGACCTGTCGCACGACCCGAAGGCTTTGCCGTCACTTGTTTCCGCTTCGGAAAAATACGACCTCGTACTCGGCTCGCGCTATGTCCCCGGCGGCGGCACGGAAAACTGGGGCTTGGTCCGGCGCGTCCTGTCGCGCGGCGGCTCCCTGTATGCGCGGACCATTCTGGGGTTGCTGCAGAACGACCTGACCGGTGGGTTCAAGTGCTGGCGTCGCGCCGTGTTAGAGGCCATCGATCTGTCGTCCGTGCGCTCGGACGGGTATTCGTTTCAGATCGAAATGACGTATCGCGCGGTGCTCAAGGGCTTCGCCGTGACCGAGGTTCCTATCTGGTTCGTGGACCGCGTGGACGGGGTTTCCAAAATGAGCAAGCGCATCGTCTTCGAGGCGGTCGGTATGGTCTGGCGGCTGCGGGTGAGTCGCGCCGCTATTCTCGGGAGCGGTACCCATAATAGCGGGACAGCCACGCCGATAGCCCGTCGAGACCCGGAAGCAAAACCCGCTCGGTGACGCCGGTCTGGTCCAGCCGGTCGCGCACCTCGCGTTTCAAATCCGCCGGGATCACGATACGCCGTAACGACTCGCCCGCCTGTTTGCGGAGCCATTCGCCCATCACGGTGTCCGCGCCGGACAAGAGCGCAAACAGCGCGAACTGATTCACAATACGATCGTCAAACGACGGCGGCTCGAAGAAAAGCAGAAACGGCTCGGGCGCGAGAGCGTCCAGAGCCGGGACGGCATCCGCGCAGTCGGCGGTCATTTCCGCTGTAAAAACGCTCGCGCCTTCGCTCCGCAAAACCTCCTGCATCACTTCCGGCAGACGGCGGTTGAAATGCGCGAAGTCGACGCACCAGACCGCACCATCGTGCCGCCATAACCCCGTTTCGCAGGTGGCGAAATGGAGCGCGACATACGGCGAATACGACCAGTCCAGAAGGCGCGTCGGCAAGCCGTGGTGCTGGGCGAGGGCGAGCCAGTTCCAGACGGTGTCCGATCTGCCGGGACCGCTCCGGTGCGCGTACCGACGGAACGCCCGCAGGAGAGGCGACTCTACCTCGCGAAAGTTCGGTCCGATGCGTTGCAGACTGGTCGTCAGGTCGAACCCGGCGTCGCCCTGCCCGCGAAACACCCATGGCGAGCGCAGACGCCCCAGATCCGCCTGCCAGGCACCCTCGAAAAGCAGGTCAGACAGTTCGTTCCACGAGCCGGCGTGGTATTCGGTACTTTCGTTACCCATGGCGACGCGAGAATCGGTACTGGTCGCGGATGTGTTCGTTAAAGTAACGTCCCTTGCTTTCGGCTCCCAGAAGGTCCCGCGCGACTATCGCCGGAACGTCGGCGTATTCGTACACGCTCCCCGACACAAACGTCAGCACCAAACGCCGACGCTCGCTGTCATAGGCCACATCGTGCAGGGTAGAGGAGTCTACCGGGATAGGTTTTACGGTTTCGTTTTCCATATGGGTATACTAAAAATATCGCGCGCGGGACGGAAAAATACTCACCCCGTTTGTACCCTGTTTGTCGGTCTTACGAAAAGTGCCACTGCTCAAAAAGCGTGTGTACACGTTATGCCGATTGATGCGTAACCCTTTGGCGTCCGAGCGGCAGGCGGTACGTCACCCCCGGTAGCGCATATCCCGGCAACGCGCACTCCTCACGAAACACAAGTCCCACCTTTTCCATCACGCGGGTGGAGGCGACATTCTCCTTAAGCGCGACAGCGACCACCGCCGATACGTTCGCATCCATCGCCGCATACTCCACTAACGCCCGCGCCCCTTCGGTAGCGAGCCCCTTGTCCCAGAACGCACGGCGAAATCGGTAGCCCAACTCCAACTCGTCGGCACGGAAACCGACTTCGGCCGCGAAGCGGTGGTCCGTCGCCGGGCGCAACAGGAACCACCCGATGAATGCCCCGGTTGCTTTCTCGATGGCGGCGAAGACGCCGTACCGTGAACCGACA
>JACMMA010000492.1 GCA_014379275.1 Armatimonadota bacterium
CAAGGAAAAGGTGCTGGCGGCGAAGCGGGCGGGGATCACGACCGTGATTCTGCCGGACCGCAACCGCAAGGACCTGGAAGAGGATATCCCGGCGGAACTGCGTGAGGGGATGACGTTCCAGTTCGCGAAGACCGTGGACGAGGTGATGGCGTTCGCGCTGGAAAAAGCGGTCACGGTGACGCAGGTCAAGGTCAAGGCGGGTCCGAAGAGCGAGAAGGCGGCGGCAAATCAAGCGCAGGTCGCGCTCGACACGCCGATTCCGGCGGACATCCCGCAACCGACCACGCCCCCGGCGCACGCCGCGGGGAAGTAAGGCGGTAGTCTGGGGGAAGCCCTCACCCCCTGCCCCCTCTCCCTCCGGAGGGAGAGGGGGAGTGAGACATGGGGGAGTGGCGCGGGTTTGTTTTTACACGGGTTGAAACTCACGTCTATGGGCGACCGGGTCGCCGAACGCCCGTTGGACGGGGGGGCGCCTTAAAGGGCAGACCGAAACGCGATGAATACCGTCAACGAAAAGCATGAGCGAGCGATGCAATGGGCGGAAGCGGCGTTCGTCGTGCGTCGGAAGGGGCACCTCGCCGAAGCGCGGGACCTGTCGTCTTCCGCCTATGATTTGAAGTGGAGTGCCGCCGAGGAATTGCGTGATTCCTTGGTGAGCGAACCTTCTCGCTCCGTGCTTTTTCGTAGTGCTGCGACGCAGACTCTCTAGTGCGACAAACCGGACGAGGCGATTTCATTAGCCCAGGCGGGGCTGGGTGGCAATCCGCCGGAGTTCGTCGCTGAGGAACTGCGCGACATGGCGCGGCGGCGGGTGAGCCGCTACAACTCGCGCCGGTGAAGTAGTCGGTAAGCGCAGGGACAAAACGGCGGGCGGTTCTCGGTGAGAGGACTGCCCGCCGTTTTTTGTTTGGTACAATACGGACCGATGAAATCCGATATTGAGGCGATACAAGGGATGTGGCGAGCTGTTTCAGTAACCAACCCTAGCATCGGATACAGGGATGACGACCCTGGCGGGTTTCGGGAGGTTTGTGGAAATCGTGTCCGGGTGACGGATATGATGGCTACTCACTCATCGTCTACCTCGATCTTCGCGCCGCAGGTTTCATCCATCGACGCCGCCCGCGCCCTGGCTTGCGCGGTTTCGTAGTGCAATGCCTTCTCCGCCCGCACCTTCGTGCCCTTCGGTGACGCCAGGTCGAACCGGATGCGGTCACTGAGCGCCTTTACCAGAGGAACCCCGAAGCCGCCGATCCGCACCCCTCCCGCGAGACTCTCCGGTCGCTCCGTCCCTGCCGCGACCATGGTCTCGAGGGTGAAACCGATGCCCTGATCTTCCACAGTGATGACGGCTTTTTCCCGGTAATACTCGATGACGAGATGGTAGCGCCCTTCCGTGGATTTCGCGTGGCGCACGACGTTAGTGCATAGCTCAGTGACGATGGTTTCGATGTCGTCTTTGTCCTGTGCGACGACACGCAAATCATCCAGCAGGGTCCGGCTTAGTAGCCGAGTCGTGTGTATATACTCCTGGTCCTCGGGCAGGTCCAGCGACAGCTTAAGAATCATTGCGTCTTTTCCTTAGGGGCGATGCGGCAACGTTACACTCCCACTGCTGTTACCGCTTATCGTAGGAGTCATAAACAATGTCCCCTCGCCGATAACAGACATTATCTATCCCGCGATCCGGCGCGCCTGAAGACGAGCCCATTTCTACTCCCGTTTTGCCCGGGAACAACGCTCCGTCGGTGGCATTACACCTTCGTGGCGCCTGATTATCCTGTGTCCACAAGGCTACCTGAAAGTGCGACAGCTTGATGACACCGCCCGGTCACGGCTTTACATCCTTGCCTCCGTCCGTCTCGTCCTCCGCATCCGGTTTCAGGCCGGCTTCGTCGTCCGGTTTGGGAGGTATGAGACGCTCTAAAAGCGCAGCGATCTGAGGCACGAAGCCGATGAATAACGCCACCCCCAGTGTATTGAATAGAATGTGCGCGTTAGCAATGTCGCGCCCGATGCCTGTCCCCGGCATCGCCTTCGCCATCGCGGTCAATTGGGAAACGAAGACCAGACCGAGCGTCACGGTGATGACGTTGAACAGGAGATGGAAGACCGCGGTTCGTGCCGCCTCACGCCCACGACCGATGCATGCGATGAGGGTGTCCGAAACCGTGCCGATTTCTGCGCCGAGCATAATGGCAACCCCGGCGGGCAGCCCGATCAAGCCCGAAGCAGCCATCGTGATTGCCACTCCCACGGTAGCCGAGGACGATTGGATGACCAGCGTAAACACGCACCCGGCGAGTGCCCCCAGAAGTGGGTTCTTCCCCAGCCGGGCCATCCAATCGGTGAACGTCGCGTTCTCTTTGAGCGGTTCCATGGCGTCGCCCAGATACCCGAGGCCGAAGAAGAGCATGCCCAATCCCAGCACGATCAGCCCGATGTTTTTTTGCCGTTCGTTGCGACCCGCGACATGCAGAAGAATCCCGGCGGCAAGAGCTATCGGTGCGTAGGTGTGCAGATCGAACGCGACGAGTTGAGAGCCGACCGCGGTGCCGATGTTCGCCCCCAGCACGACCCCGAGTGAATTGCCGAACGAGATGAGACCCGCCTGAATCAGCGTGATGAGCAGGATGATGGTGACGGACGACGAGTCGAGCAAGGTGGTCGCGACCGCGCCCGTGCCGACGGCGGCGAACCGGTTCTTGGTAAACCGCTCCAACCACGCCTTGATATTGTTGCCCGCGACCGCTTGAAAGCCCCGCGCCATCTGCTCCACGCCGAACAAAAAGAGCGCAAGCCCGCCAATCAACCCCATCACGAGCGTGAAGGGCGATGTTTTCTTGCTGTCTTTCTCCTCACCGTTCTTTTTGGCCGGACCCGATGGTGACTGCGGCGGTGACGGACTCCGCTCCGTGGGTGTGGGCGCCTGGGCGTAGGCGGCACGCGGCGCAAGAGACACCGGTAACAAGCCTTGCTGCGGGAAAAGCGCGAGACAAACAAGAAGCGTAAAAAGCAGGACAGGGGTGCGTCTCAGGGGCATGTAAATCTCCGATAGAGCTTTATTTGGTATTGTTTCCAGGTAGCCGTAATGAAAACAGAGAACGGGTGGGCCGTCGTGATTGTTGCCAGGTAGTGTGGCCCGGACATTTGGGCAGGGGTGGGACTCGCGTGCGAACAGCGGGGTTCGCCGGTATGCGGGTGTCGTTCGGTGCGGAGGCATCACTGCTGTCTATTCGTGTTGGACGATTGTACTGGGCTTATGTTAAGAGGGGATTAAATCCGGCGTGTTCTGCCGTAATTTGGCACGTGGTTCCGCGTGCTACGCTCGCGGTGGTGCGATATCCAGTCGCCGAACATCAATCCGCATAGCGCGGGGGAAATCCGATTCTCCTACTACGCCTCCCTTCCCGTCAGTTTCAACGGACGGGAGTGGGGTGGGCAATTCGTATTCGCCGATCCGGGTCGGAATGCGACGAACTATCTGATACCCTATGGACGGAAACGAGACATGATGTCGAAACTTGACCGCATTACCCGAACCATCGCCGTCGGTACCTTCGCCTTGCTTTCCCTGACGTTCGTTTTGTTCGGTGTCTGGGCGTTCAACTGGGAGCGCATCTCGGACGACGTCGCCTACCACCGGTTATATCCCGGTCTGACGCGGCGGGAGGTGGAGCGAGAGATCCCCGACTGGACGTCCCGGCTGCTTTATTCCGATGGTACTCCGGGATACGACTCCTACTACGCGAAACGGTATCCGGGTTATTGCGTGGTGGGGTACGAGTGGTGGGCGGGTATCTACGTGGACGTGTACTATGACGGCAAGAGGCGCGTCTTCCTGACAAATTGCAACGGGTGAGCCCTCGATCGATCCGACACCGGTGCCAAGCCTGACAGAATGCGATTCTTGTATGGACTCTTTTGTGAACGAATCGGATGGTTTCGATGCCGCCAACCCGCCGCGATACGAATCTCGCGAGGCGATAGAGCGGCTGAACACGGTGTTGCATCTACCCTTCACGGAAGGTATGCAGGATTGGGATGTCGAGCTCGCCGATGCGTCGCGGCTGGGTGAGTTCTGCGCCCTTTATGAAACCGGGGGACTGGACTTCAAAGAACGGTTCGCGTTGATGCGGCTTATCGTCGCTTCTCTCGACGATCTTCTGAGCGTGGGCGATCCGGGCGGGGCACCGGAGTTGGTAACGCGGGTGATCAGGGTTTTGCGGAAAGACTGCGCGCTCCATTTTCACACCGTCGAATACTGGTGTCTCTTGGAGGAAGACGATCCGGAAAACGTCTTCGCGGTGACGCCACTGCTGCGGCAGGTATGGCGGGAGTGTTTCGAGCCGGAGTACGCCGCAGGGATAATAGGATGACGCTGACAAATACCCTGCAACCTGCACACCACAAAAGTACGCGGATGGTGTCGATAACGACCGATAATTTCGTATTATGAATCGTAGGCGGGTGAGTAGCGGCTTCGCCGTCTTCGGCTATCTTGCGGGACGAGACGCATTGGCACGGGGTATAGATGTTCGTACTGCTTGCCTGATAAGATAATCGTGTGACAGAACTGCCCATGCCTAATATTGGTCAGAAAACGAACGCGGAAATGCGCGAACGTTTGTCAATGAACGCGGCTCTGGTTGCGCTCAGCCTCCCTTTTGCCAGTGCGCTATTATACAAATTCCTTCACGTAACGGGTTGGCTATACCAGCCTACCGGCAAACCATTTTTCCTAGCTGTGAACATCGCACCGTACGTAGCGGCCGCCTTTACCGTCCTCGCCATAGCCGCCTCCTTCCCTCAAAAGACGAAACGCCAACGGCTCACGGCGGTGGTGAGTGGGTTCGCTTTAGTTGCCTTATTCAGTTCTTCAGACCTTAAATACGTTGTTATGAACTATGTTCCGCCCACCCCGCCTCCGTCACCGCCGCACGTTCACACGGAGCATTTATCTCGCTGATCCGAGCGTATATCTCGGCTTTATATGTATTTGATCGCTTTTCAGAAGCACAAACGGATTCGTAACAAGATTTTATCTTTCGCATTGTCGAAGGGGAATGACATCTACTTGCGGACCTCTGAGCGACATGCCGTAAAATGGGTGTGGGGGACAAGGACGGATGCTGATTGATCTGGCGGGCAAGGTTGCTATCGTTACCGGGGGCGGGCGGGGCATCGGGCGTGAGATCGCGGAGACGCTGGCGCGGGAGGGCGTCCGCGTGGTGACGACCGACGTGCGGCGGGAGTTGATCGACGGCCTGACCGCTACGTTCGCGGCGAACGGCTGGGAGGGGATAGCGCGGAACGTGGACGTTCGCGACGCCTCCGCGATTCAGGCGCTGGTGGATGAGGTGGTCGGCGCGCACGGGCGGATAGATATTCTGGTGAACAACGCCGGGGTGGCGCTCGAAGGACCGGTCGAGACGATGACCGAAGAGAGCTGGGATACCAGTCAGGACATCAACCTCAAGGGGACTTTTTTGATGTGCCGTGCCGTCATCCCGGCCATGAAGCAGCAGCGGGGCGGACGCATACTCAACGCCGCGTCGTTCGCCGCTATCGTGCCTTCCCTCGGGGGCGGCGCGTACGCCTCGTCGAAGGCCGGGGTCCACTATTTCTCGCGCGTCCTCGCCGGGGAGTTGGGGCCGTGGGACATCACGGTCAACGCGTACGCGCCGGGCATGATCCCCACCGAACTCAATCACTTCGCCGAACGTGCCCCGGAGGAGCAGACCCGCCTGCTGGATACGCTGAGCCTGCGCCGCTGGCAGGACGCCAGAGAGGTGGCGAACCTGATCTGCTTCCTATGCTCCGACCTCGCCGGATACATCACCGGGACGATGATCGATGTCAGCGGGGGCAAACTCGCCACGCAGATACCCCGTGCCGCGTACGAACGCGCCGCCGAAGCGGGGGAGTACGCATTTTAGGCTATAGTCAATGTGCCGATTCCCTCAATCGGTAGCGGGAGCGGGCAAGGAAACCTCCCGCAGAAGCACCATGTCTTCCCGCGGCCACGGGAAGGATTCGCCGTTGACGGCGACACGCCGCCGCGCCTCGTCCACACAGATCTCTGCCCTCCACCATTTGCTTGCGTCGCCGTCGATGAGACCCCGGCGCGTTTCCCCGGAGGGAAGGGTGTAAACCAGTTCCACGGTATAGAAATCCGAACCCCAGTACTGCACCACGCGGAACCGGTGGCCCGAGGAGGTTTCCGTGCGGGCGACTGTCTTCGCGCTGGCTACCGTTCGCGCTTCGCCCCACACGTCCGGCAACCAAACGCCGACACAGAGCGACAAGAGCAGGGCCAACATGGGGAGGGCGGCGGGGAGTGCCATCAGGGCGGTCTGTTTCGGCGACGCGCCGCCGAGCCAGGCGAGGAGGTTCATGGCGTCATTGTATCGTGGCATGTAGGTTGCCGGGGGCGCGGTTCCTTTCATCCTTGACGAACGCGCGTTCCGCCCGTCTTAATGCGGCTTGATCCCCCGACCCGCGCCAAAAAATAGGAAAGACGCGTCGATACTCCGTCCTGCGGCGCCGCTCGGATGTCCGCCGTCGTTCCGGGTGCAATCGCCTGGAACTGTGGGGAGTTTTTGTGGGTACCTGATTCGGCATTACCCGTGTGCCTAAGGAATTGTCGCCTTTTCAACTCAGCGAGCGGGAATGTATCCCCCTGATTTTCTCTATGCCGTTAAAACCCAACGATTCTTCCGTCTTCTACCTCACCCGTTTCGGTAAGCCATACCTTCCGCTGATCCTTCTCAGCCTCGGACTTCTGGTCGCCGGGCGTGTGCTCGTCAGCATCCAGCCGATCTGGTTGAAGAAAGTAATCGACGGCATCGCCGAAGACAACGCCTTCACGGTGATTCTGGGCTTCCTCGGCGTTTACTTCGTGCTCAGTCTGGGACAGATCCTGCTCGATTTCTTCCGCGACTTTTCCTTCGCGCCGGTCCAGCAGGGCGTCTCGACGAAGATGCTGACGGCGCTTTACACCCATCTGCTCGATCTGCCGGTGGCGTATCATCACGAACAAAAGCTCGGCGCCCTGAGCAAAAAACTCACCCGCGGCGGCAGGGCGTTCGCCTTCATGATGGACATCGTCGTCCTGACCCTGCTACCGACCTTTGTCGAACTGATCATCGTCACCACTTTATTGCTTACCCTGTACGCCCCGATCTACGCGGCAGTTACCCTCGGCACCGTGATCGTTTACACGGTTTTTACTGTGTGGGCGACGGAGAAGCGTCAGAGATGGCGTCTCGCCGCGAACGAAGCCGAGGACGCCGTTTCGTCACACGAGATCGACAGCGTCGGCAATATCGATACGGTCAAGTATTTCAATAATGAGCCGTGGCTCAAACGGCAATATCACCCGCTGATCGGCACCTGGCACGTCGCCAACGTCACGTCGAACCGCGTCTTCGCCATGGTGGCGGGCGGGCAGGGACTGATCCTCGCGCTCGGTATGGGCATCACCCTGTATCTCGCCGTGCGGCAAGCCGGGAGTCGCGTTCTCACCGTGGGCGATCTCGTGCTACTGACTGCGTACATCGTGCGCCTCACCGCCCCGATCAGCACCCTGGGCTTCATCTACCGGGAGATGAAGGATAACTTCACCGACCTGCAAGGCATCTCCAGGATCCTTCAGGAAGAGGTGACCATCAAGGAGCCGACAAACCCCCGGGTCATCGAGACGGTGCGGGGGGACGTGCTCTTCGACCATGTGGACTTTTCGTACGGCGACGACCGGCGCATCCTGAGCGATGTGAACTTACATATCAAGCCGGGGATGCGCGTCGCTTTCGTCGGGCCTTCCGGCGCCGGTAAATCTACCATCGTGAAGCTGCTCTTCCGCTTCTTCGAACCGACCGGGGGGAACATCCTCATCGACGGCGTTCCGCTGAACGAGCTTGGCAAGGAAGCCCGCCATGATATTTTCGCCATCGTGCCGCAAGAGCCGTCCCTTTTCAACGACACCATCGCCGCGAACATCCGCTTCGGCAAGCCGGGAGCCACGCTCCGGGAGATCGAGGAAGCCGCGAAGCTCGCCAACATCCACGACTTCATCGACGGGCTTCCTCAGCGGTACGAAACGATGGTCGGTGAGCGCGGCGTGAAGCTTTCGGGAGGGGAGAAGCAACGCGTCGCAATCGCCCGGGCGATCATCCGCAACCCGAAGGTTCTCGTGTTCGACGAGGCGACATCGAGCCTGGATTCGGCGAACGAGAAGGAGATTCAGGAGGCACTCGATACGGTCGCCGAAGGCCGCACCACGATCGCCGTGGCGCACCGCCTTTCGACCATCGCTGGCTCCGACACCATTTATGTGCTCGGCAGCGGCGGGATCGCCGAACAGGGCACCCACGATGAACTCCTGCGGAAGGACGGCGCCTACGCCCGGTTGTGGCGGACCCAGATTTCGAGCAAAGGGGACCGGGAGTAGTACTGAAACGAGCGGCGTCGGTATGGCGCTACGCACTGCGAGGTCAGCGGGGAGGGCGTGCGGCGGTTTGAGCGAGGAAGAGCGCCGCGCCCAAACCGACCCCGAGGCACAGCCCGTATATGCCGCCCCACAGTAGCATCCCCGCCTTGCCGCCGACCGCGTTGTTGAGGAAAGATCCGGCGAAATACCCCGCCGTGTTGGCGACGAACAGAACCGCGGACAGCCGCGGGGCCGCGCGCGGCACCCCGAAACCGGCGGCGAAAACCAGCCCCATCAGTGCCGACCCGGCGAGCGAACCGGTCCACTCGCCCGCCGCGCTGCGGAGGGAAAAGTACGCGCCGACCCAGGCGGCGGCGTAGAGGAAAAAGGCGAGGGCGAACAGGGCGAAAAACCGGCCCGTCCGCCCCGACCCGACGACCAGCGGGCGCAAAGCCGCGCCGCCGAGCAAAATGAACAGCGCGGTCCAGACGACATACGCGCCGGCCAGACCCAGCCGCGCATACATCAGCCGTTCGGCGAAAGCCACCGTGGCGAAGACGGCCAGGCTCGCCAGAAAAAACCCGACGCCACCCGTGACAACGGAGCGCCCCAGCGACGGCACGGTTGTGGCTTCGGAATCGGAATGATCCATGGTCCCCTATGATACCCTCGTCTGTTATAATAGCGGGTAGACAGATTCGAAACATTAGGCTGTCCGGCGGATCGCCTCCTAGTTCGCTGAACTATTCCGCGTTCGCTGAACTGTTCCGTACCAGAAAGGGCGATCGCGTGATTCATGACTTTTTCGGGGGGCGGGGCGGCGATCATTCCGCACGTTTCCCCACGCGGCTGGGCGCTCTCGGGTGGGCGGTGTTCGCGTTCGCGGTTCTGACTTGCTCCGGGGCGTTGGGTCCGCCCGTCCGCGCCGCCCCTCCCGCCGCGCCGTCGCCGATACGACTGCCGTTTCCGGGTAGCGATACGCTACTGCGTTTGAGTCCCGGCGGCAGGCGGCTGTCGGTGCTTCATCTGCAACCGACGCTGGGTAAGAAGAAGACTGCGTCGAAGGCTCCCCCCGCCGCGCCGGAATACACGCTTGAATCGTTGGACGGGCAGGGTCTACGCCCTGTCAGTCCCGCCGGAGGGGCGCGGCTAGAGGTGTGGAATCTGGATGCGACGGGGCACCCGGTGTCGGTCGCTTTCCGCACGAAGGAGTCCGATGGCATCGTGTCCTACAACCTGTGCTGGGCGGGCGAGAACTTGCTTTTCAGCGTTTGGAAGAACAAGCAGATTGTGCGCGATTACGACGCGGTGGAGCGGAACATCGGACAGCCCGCCATGATGCGCGAAACCCAGGGGTACCTCTGGAAGCCGGGTAAAACCGTGGCGAGCCCGTTCGCGCCCGCCGCAAACGGGGACATGGTTGCCAGCCCGGACGGTCGCACCCTCGCCGTGCGCGGGACGTTCCGTGAGGTTCTCGCCGTGCGGGCGAAATCCGCCGCCGGTCCGACTCCCATCGTTCTGTACCGGATGCCGACCGGGGAACGGATCCGCACCGTCACCCCCGGCGGTTCGGGCGGGTTCGAACCGCTGTTCCTTTCCGGGGACGGCAACATGCTGTTCGCGCTGGCGGAGCGCGGGGACGAGTGGTCTGAGGACGAAACGGGTGCCCGCGGCTTCCCCACCGAATACCTGATCGGGGTGGATCTTCTTACCGGCAAGATGGTGCCTTTGGCGGGGAACAAAGAAAGCGACCGTATCGAGCGGACCCGCGGACATAGCTTTCAGTATCCCCGCCCGGTACTGACGGCGGACGGGGAGCGGGTGCTCTTCGCGTTCGACTCCGACGGAGCCATCCTGTACGCGGCGGTCGGCGCCGACGCGAAAATAGCGCGGGGGCAGGTGTATCCGCGCCGACCGGCGATGGAGATCCGTGAGATTTCGCGTTCGGGGGAGATTTTGCGGCGGACGCCGGGACGCCCCGGCTCGCCCCCGTTCCGTGGGATGGTAAGGATGCGCCGTGAAGGAGAGGTGGAAAGCTTCGCCCCGCTTTTTCTGGAGGAGTCGGGCGTCGGGACGTCGGCGCGTTTACTGAGCTTTACCCCGTCGGGTGACATGCTGTTCGGGCGAAATGATCTCTGGTTGTTGAGCCGCGTACCCGGGCGGTCGCGCAGTCTGGCGCGGAACATTTTTCTGCGCGAGGTTACCGGTTTCGGCGCGGGAGGGAATCTGGCTCTGGTCCAGTACGTGAACTATTTAGGGACGCGGAACGCGCCGCTGTCCTACAGCCCCGATAAGACGAAACTAATCCCGCAAGACGCCTATTCGCCCGAAACACACTGGGGGCTGATCCGTCTGTGAGCCGACGCTGGGTCGCGGGGCACCGAGGTCGCACGGGCGAGTCCATTTTAAACTCGTCCGTAATGCTCGGTCGCCTTCGCCGCGGTTGCCGTGTTTTTTGTGCCATTCTTCCGCAAATATTCCCGCCGTTAGGGTGAACCTTTGCTTCTTCGCTTCCGTCCACGGTAGCAGGAAACGCGGGACGCGGTGAACGACACCGCGAACGCCGTGAAAGGATATTGCTAAACGCCATGTCGCACCCTACTATGAAGAACTACCGGAAGACTTTACGTACCGCCACCATGTTCGGGATCGTCGCCGCGCTCGGCGGTGGCGTCGCGGCCACCTTTGCCGCGGGCGGGACGGTACGTTCCGCCGCGCCGCCGAAGAAGAAGGCGGTCGCAAAGCCGACTCCCAAAGCCGTCGTTCCAACAACCACGCAAACCGGGTTCACCGATAATACGCCGCTCACCGAGGAGCAGAAGATCGTTCATGCACTGAACCGCCTTGGATTCGGACCGCGCCCCGGCGATGTGGAACGTGTCAGAGCGATGGGACTTTCCGCGTATATCAATGGGCAGTTAAGCCCGCAAAACAGCGACGATTCCGCCGTCGAGGCGAAGCTGTCCGACTTCCCGATTTTAGGGCACTCGAACGCCGAACTTGCCGGGGCGTATTACGATAACCTTAAAGCCGGAGCCGAAGCCAAACAACTGCAGGGCAAGATCGCCGCGCGGATGGAGGCAGGCGGGCAGGACGTGGAGATGATGTCGCCCGACCGGCTCGCCGGATCGCCCGAAAAGCGCGGCGAGAATATGCGCAAGATGTACGCCGCCGCGACGCCCGAAGAGCGCGAACAGTTGCAGGCGATGATGAAGAAGCGGCAGAAAGAAGGGCGCAAGGATGGAATCCAGGAGGCGTCCCGCGCCCTGCAAGTCGCCAAAGTCGTCCGCGCCACCGAGAGCGAAAATCAGTTGCACGAGGTGATGAGCGATTTCTGGGGCAATCACTTCAACATCGACATTCGCAAGAACCAGTGCCGCGTGCTCAAGGTCGCCGACGAACGC
>JACMMA010000493.1 GCA_014379275.1 Armatimonadota bacterium
CCCCAGATTATCCTGCGGGACGTAACGAAGCAGGACGCCATTCGGTGTAAAAACCGGTTGGAGGTCGAGGGCGCGTTGGTCGAGATTCGTTGACCGCAGGGGTTGGAAACCGAAGGCGACGTGTGGTACAATTATCGCGGCTTCACAGCAAGTCTCTTTCCCGGATGGTGCAGCGGCAGCACGTCAGATTCTGGTTCTGAAGACTGGGGTTCGAATCCCTGTCTGGGAATTTTGGGTTGGTGTTCGGTGGTTAGTGGACAGCGGTCACAGGGTGTGCAGTCGCCCCGCGAATTCGGTCACTAGTCATGAGCCTCCGAACATCGATCTTCCATCTATGTCAGTACTTTCCCTCGAAAACGTTACGAAAAAGTTCGGCGGGCTTGTCGCCGTGAACGGGGTCAACCTGACCCTCGAAAAAGGCGACCTTGCCGGACTAATCGGTCCCAACGGGGCAGGTAAGACGACGGTATTCAACCTTCTTACCGGTGTTTACGCCCCGACGACCGGAACGATTCGCTTCAATGACACCGAGATTGGCGGATGGAAACCGCACAAGATCGCCCGCGCCGGCGTTTGCCGGACATTTCAAAATATCCGACTTTTCCCCGGTCTTTCCGTGCTGGACAACGTCCGCACCGCGGCCTCGACCCAGACATCGGTCGGTCTCTTCCCCACCGCCTTTCGCACCGGTGCGTTCTACGGTTGTGAAAAATCGGTGACGACCGATGCGGAGCGATTGCTGGATCTTTTCGATCTGCTCCACCTCAAGAACGAAGAGTCGAAGAACCTTCCCTATGGGGCGCAACGCCGCCTGGAAATCGCCCGCGCTCTGGCTACCAAGCCGGAACTGCTGCTCCTAGACGAACCGGCAGCGGGGATGAACCCACAGGAATCGGCGGACCTCCGTGCCATCGTGCGGCGGCTACGCGACGAGTTCGGATTGACGATCTTGCTGATCGAGCATGACATGGCGTTCGTGATGGGCATCTGCGAGAAAATCACCGTGCTCGTGTACGGGAAACCGATCGCCCACGGGACGCCGGAAGAAATTCGCACGAACCCGAAGGTAATAGAGGCGTATCTCGGCAAAGAGGACGACGAGGAAGACGAGTAACGTATGGCAAGTGAAACGCCCCTTCTTTCTTTGTCCGATCTGGATGTGTACTACGGCGCGATCCACGCCCTGCGCGGCGTCTCGCTGACGGTAGACCCCGGCGAGATCGTCACCCTGATCGGCGCGAATGGGGCGGGCAAATCCACTCTCCTGCGAACCACATCCGGGTTGGTTCGCGCGAAATCAGGCTCGGTCCAGTTCATGGACGAAGACGTGACCAAACGGGATCCGGCGTACATCGTCTCGAAGCGGCTGGTGCATTGCCCCGAAGGTCGCCGTATCTTCTCAAACATGACTGTACGCGAGAACCTCGAACTCGGCGCGTACTTGCGAAACGACAAGGTGGGCATCGCACAGGACATCGAACACGCCTTGGACCTGTTCCCGCGGCTTCGGGAGCGGATCGCACAAAGCGCGGGCACCCTTTCCGGCGGCGAACAACAGATGCTGGCTATCGGTCGCGCCCTGATGACCAAGCCCAAGCTTCTCATGCTCGACGAGCCATCCCTCGGACTCGCCCCGAATCTGGTGCGTGAGATTTTTCGCATCGTGCAGAAGATCAACGAGGAAGGCGTCGCGGTGCTCCTTGTCGAGCAAAATGCGAACCAGGCACTCGCCGTCGCGCACCGGGCGTATGTTTTGGAAACCGGGGCAATTCACCTTTCCGGCAACGCCGCCGATTTGCGCAACGACCCCCAGGTACGCGCCGCCTATCTGGGTGAGGGCTAACCGCGCAGATGTCGCACGAATGGGCCACCGAGCGACTTCTTCTCGGTGCCCTTCAGCCGCAAGACGCACCCGAACTGTTCGCGATCTTTTCCGATCCGCTCACCGTCGAGTACACGGAATGGGAGCCGTTCCAAAGCATTTCCTCCGCCGAATGGCTGATCCATTGGGCGATGGATGCGGCAAACCAAGAGCCACGCACCGTTTTCGCTTGGGCGATCCGGTGGCGTAGCCCCGAGGAGACGAAGCTACTGGGCATCGCGACACTGACCGTCCGCAACCCGTCGCTACGGGAAGCGAGCGTTGGCTACATTTTAGACCGCGCGTCTTGGGGGCAAGGTATCGCGACCGAATCGGCACGCGGCGTACTCGATCTGGCGTTTCGACAGTTGGGTTTGCACCGGGTGACCGGCTCCTGTTGTCCAGAAAACGTGGGATCGGTGCGCGTGCTCGAAAAAATCGGGATGCGATACGAGGGACGCCTTCGGCAAAACAACTGGGAAAAAGGGCGGTGGCGCGACACGACAATCTATGCATTGTTGGAGCACGAAGTGGACGTACACTGAAGGCTCCCACCGGAACACTTCAGTGTCCGCATCTTCAACCGCGTTTCTGGGTAAACCTTCGGAAGATATGCGGGAGCATCTGGTAATACATTTTCATCCGCGAAAAGAAGCCGGGAAGGAAGCCTAACTTTTCCTCCTTCATCGGATGCGTTACATCGTTCAGGATGACCTGCGTCATCGGCAAGCCGCTGGACAGGATGTGATTTGTGATCGCGAGTTCGACGCCATATCCCGACGTATCGAGCGCGGGGACGGATAAGAACACCTCGCGCTTGATGGCGCGCTGACCGGAAATATTGGGGGCGATCTTCTGTGCGAGTGTCGTCGCTCCCCTTCCGCCGCGGAAGACTCCGAGAGCCATTATCACCCGCCCCGACGTGACTGGCGCGAGTATATCGGCGACATGTGCGGGGGATAACCCTACCAGGTCCGCGTCGAAGAAAAGGAGAACGTCGAAGTCCTGAGCGTGGTTCGCCCCCAGGACCATCGCAGCGCCCTTGCCGCGGTTGGGATGCTGCCGGAGTACGCTGACTTTCGCCTGCTTTCCGTGCGCCGCCCCATGGGAGGACGCCGCCGCGAATGTGTCGTCTAACGAGCCGTCGTCCACGACCAAAATGGCGTCTATTTCCGGTGCGGACGCGAGCGTATCCAGAACTTTACAGATGCGCCCCGCCTCGTTGTACGCCGGAACCACGGCGCAGACGGACATCCGTCCTGATGACTGCGATTCGCTCACGCCCGCACTATGGCTCCTGTTTTCGACATTGCGGCTATTTTACCGCGTTCGTACCGCCTTGTCCCTGCTGGTATTCGTTGGCGCGTTTCTCCGCCGCCTTGACGCGGTTATCAGTAAGTGGGTGCGACTGCAACCATTCGGTACCGCCCTTGCCCGTTTTTGCTCCCATTTTACGGAAAAACGATGCCATCGCTTCGGGGTTGTAACCGGCTTGCGTCATATACTTGAAGCCAACCTCGTCCGATTGCGACTCGTCACCGCGAGAAAACTTCAGGCGGTCGATCTGAAGCGCGATGCCGGCGGCGGCCTGTGCCAGATTCCCCGACTTTCCGAGGGCGAGTTGAGCAATGAGACCCTTCGTCTGAGCGTCGGATATCTGCTTCACCGAATGTCGTTTCACGATGTGAGTCGCCTCATGACCCAGCACCGACGCCACTTCGTCATCCGTGGCGGCGAGGTCCAGCAATCCGGAATAAAAATAGATCGGGCCGCCCGGCAGCGCGAACGCGTTGATTTCCTTGTTGTCGATCATCTTTACCGAGAACGGCACATCATAGTCACGCCGGGCGAGCGGTAGGATTCGCGCCGCGACGCGTTGCAGTTGTTCGTATTTCGGGCCGGACGTGACGATACGGTTTTCGCGTTCGACCTGGACCGCCGCCTGCTGACCGAGTTCCACTTCCTGCGACTTCGACATCGAGAAGACACTACCGAAGTTCGGGCTTCGGCACCCGGCCGTGGCAAGGAGTGTGCTTCCTAAAAGCGACATCGCTGCGAAAGAGGCACAAACGCGTGACGTGTTTCGTGTGATCTGACTATTCTTGCTTTGTTGACTGTTTTTCATTTCTTTTCTCGCTTACTACCGGTGGTTCTTTTTGATCGCCGACGCTACCTGCTTTTTTCGCAATTCCCTCGGCTTGTTTCCAGAGTGCGGCAGTTTCTCGGGACAGACTCGCCAGCGATTTTTGTGCATCCGCCACCGCGCTACGGGTTCCCGCCTGAGCATTGCCGCTCGCACGGGCAGCCGCATCCGACGCCAGTTGCATCTCTTTCGTTGCCTCGGAAAGCTTCTTCTGTTTTAGTAACGCCGAAGCCCGTTCCGTATGTGACTGCACTCCTGCGAGTTGCTCCAGGGTACCGGATCGGCGCATCCCCATCGCTTCGGCATTGCCCCGTTTTTCCCCGCCGCGGAGCCGCGCGACTTCGGCGCGCAGTCGGCTGATCTCGTAGGTGTTGTACCCGACAAGCCCGATGATAAACAATATCAGAACAAAGCGAGCTACTGCCCCCAATGCTTTACCCATATTCAAGTGCCCTTTGCTTTTTTGCCCGCCCCGCCAAATCGTGCGTGCATCCCCTGTTTTAGACCCAGTTCGACCGCTAAAGTTGCCCGCGCCGTTAGCGATGCCAGCGGCACACCAATCCCCCGCCGCCCCGCGATGAAATGAGTATTGTGCGTATCGGTCGCGCCCCATCCGTACTTATACGATTCGTTGCCGCGAAGGAAATCGAACTTCGTCGATCCATCCACTTCGATGGCGTATCGAATCGCGTGCGCTGTTAGAACGGAACCGATGGAAAAACGGGCGAGTTCCGGTTCGAAACCGCCGAGATAGTAATACGTCGTGTCTCCCTTGTGGAAGCAGTACAGTGCGGCTTCCGTGCGCCCGTCGAGCGTCAGGGTATGGAGACGCAAAAAACCTCCGGCAAGAAGGGACTGCGCCATATCGTAGTGGAACCGCCGCGCCGACGCTTGTGCGAACGCCCCTGGTAGCCAGCGCGCGTTCCATCGCCTTTGGTGGAGTGCAAAGAAGGCTTCCGTATCCATGGCGATGGTTTGCGCGTCCGCCATGGCAAAAACGACCTCCCGAAAGTGCTTCCGCAGATTGCGTTCATAGTAGCCGATGTTGGCGCGACGCTTCTTTCCGAGGCTACGGGTGTATTCCTCCCAGGTCGCCGGGAGGAGAGAAGACGGGCACGCTTCGCCGGCGATAAAAGCGACCGCCGCGTCTGTCATTTTCGCGCCCTCCGGTCGGAGGTGAGTGGCGAACACGCCACCGGGTCGTGCCTGACGAACGTGCAGGCGATATTGTCGTCCGTCACCCGCGAGCCATTCCAGCAGGGCATGAACCACAGCGGGTTCGTGGTCCGGGTGTGCGATCATGTCCAGATAATCGGCATCGCCTTCACCGAGCGGTTGCAACTCTTTTGTCAGCGGATCGCGCCACAACAGGGCATAGCCGACGTTTTCCGTCCCCTCGGCGAACCGCAGTGCGAGAAAGCGGCGCCCCCGCCCGCCCTGATGGCGCCACCAGGCCGCGTTCCATTCCCAGGTTTGGAATGCGGTCGCTCGGGGGGAGATAGCGACGATGCGGCGCACATCGGATTGATATGCGGCGGCGAACGTGTCGAAGTCGGTAAGGGTGCGTATGTCCAAGCCGGGGTTATAGTACCGTAAAAAAAGGGGTAGTTGTCACATGCCCTTCCGATCCGACGTATCTCTACTAGCTATTTTCGTGTTTATTGGACAAACCCATAAAGATGGGTTAAACTTTAGCGGAGAAACTGAAACTTCTTTCGTCAAAAAGCGTCAATCCTAAGGAATACGCCAAGGGATTTTCTGATTGCTTGACACGAGAGAGACAGCACGCACAAACGCATTCGGCGAGAAAGAAGCGCGAGCAAGCCAAAAATGGGAGCACCGACGGCGACAATCAATCAGGAGGAATCTCTTCTCACCATCGCCTGGGGTGCGATCAGTGCGGCGGTCGCCGCACCGCGACCCGGACGCGCGTTGCCGTTTATGAAACCCTCTGCCCTTGCCCCCTCGGCGCGACCGTCGACTGGTTCCGCCCCTCCGCCCCCATCGGAGCGGGATGCCCCGCCGGTTCGCGGAGGGCAGCCGAGCGTGGATGAGCCGTCCATGGCGGCGACGCCGCCGGTCGCGCCGCTGGAACGCCCCGCTGTCACTTCCGCAGGGGCGAGAGACGACGACCGCAAACTTACCTTCGAGCAGATCCATAAAAAGTACCAGCCGAAAATATATAACCTGATTCTGCGCATCATCGGCGACCACGAAGACGCCGAGGACTTGACCGTGGAAACGTTCGTGAACGCATTTCGTGCGTGGGACCGGTTCCGAGGCGATGCCCGTGTTTCGACCTGGCTTCACCAGATCGCCGTGAACAACTGCAAGAACCGCTTCAAACAGCGCGACCGACAGCGCGAACGCGAGCCGGTCAGCCTGGACGACGGGATCGAGACGGATTCCGGCGAACTCGGGCGCGAAGTCGCCGACTGGCGTAATGTCCCCGAGCAAGCGTTGATGGATAAAGAGTTCGCCGCGCGTCTGCACCGCGCCGTGGAATCGTTGAAGCCGGATTACAAGGTCGTGTTCGTACTCGCCGAGGTGGATGACCTTTCGTACGACGAGATCGCACGCGTGACGGACCTCACGGTCCCGGCGGTGAAAACGCGCCTGCATCGGGCGCGGAACATGGTCCGACAAAAACTCGAACCGTATTACCGCGGACTGTAGTCATAACATCTGCCGCAAGCAAAAAATGTGCGCGGTAGGGCGCGGAAACTCCCCCGCCTTTCAACCTTTTCGGAGATTTAGCACCACCGATGTTTGACCGTTTTCGCTTCGGCACGCCTGCCGCTATCGCTGTCGTTCTGCCCGCCATTTTTTGCGCTTCCGCCGCACACGCCCAAGAAGGCCAAACCGTCGCCGAAGTAGAGATTCGCGGCACTGTCCGCACTGCCCCCCAGGTGGCGCGCGCCGCCGCAGCCGGTGCGGGCGTCAAGGACGGTACGCCTTTCCTCTCCACCGCGTTCACCGAAGCGCGTCAAAGAATCCGCGAGATCGGTTTATATGCCTCGGTATTCGGGCGTACGGAGACCACCGCCGACGGTCGCTTGCGGGTGATCTTCGAGGTGGTGGAAAACCCGGTGGTCAAACTGGTTGTCCTGACCGGCAATAGATCCATCTCGACCAAAGATCTGACATCGAAACTACAAACAACCCCCGAAACCGTTCTGAATGCCGTCACCCTCGATCAGGACCTCCTGCGGATCCAGCAGGAATACCAGCAACGCGGTTTCGCCGCCCTGGTCACGAACGAAGTCGGTATTGACCCGAAATCCGGAACCCTGACGATACCCATACTTGAAACCGTCGTGGAGTCTATCGAGATCGACGGAATCAAAAAAACACGGCCCAGTGTTGTCACCCGGGAGATGCGTACTAAAGTCGGCGAGCCCTTCAACCGGAACACCATCCAGCGCGATCTGCAACGCATTTATAACCTCGGGTTGTTCGCGAACGTCGAGGGCTGGCGCGGCGAGGACGGCTCCGAACTCGGTCAGGTTCGTCTCGTGGTCCCTGTCCAGGAGCAGCGCACCGGGCAGGTCGGCGTGTCCGTCGGTTACTCCGTGCGTCAGCGACTAACGGGTACCCTGTCGCTCAACGAAAACAACTTTCAAGGGCGCGGTCAAACGCTAAACCTTTCGTGGACCGTGGGCGGGATTTCTTCGCGGAATCAGTTCGACATCGGCTTCACCGAGCCGTGGATAGACAAACGCAACACGTCGCTATCGGCGAACCTGTATAACCGGTTTGCGTTCCGCTTCAACCGCGCGCTGTCGAGTAACCTGACCTCCGGCACGAACGACGACCAGTATTACGAAGAGCGTCAGGGTGGCTCGGTTACGATCGCCCGTCCCCTGTCGGACTTCAGCCGTGCCTTCGCCTCGTTCCGCGCCGAAAATGTGCGGGCGAACAACCTGCAGGCGAACTACGACCAGCTCTCGTCGGACGAGATCAACAATATTCGTGGCTCGCTGGTTTCACGCGGGAATGTTTCATCTGTCACCCTGCGGGGTGTCAATAATACCCGGGACAACGAGCAAGATCCCGCGAGCGGTTTATACATCTCCCCGGCTTTGGAGTTAGGAACGGGGAACTATGATTATCAGGATCCCCGCTCGAATCCGTTGTTCATTGACGATGCGACCACACCGGGTATCCCCCGCGCTATCGTGGAAACGCGTAATCAGAGTGGCGCGTTCACGAAGGGGAACATTGACCTTCGGTTCTATTATCCTCTCGACGGTAAAAAGCGTGACCTGACCGATCTGAAGAAACCAAAATCCGTGTTCGCCTCCCGCTTATTGGTCGGGACATCCACCGGCAACATCGGTTTCTCCGAACAATACTTTATGGGCGGCGCGGATAACCTGCGTGGCTACAATGATGACCGCTTCTGGGGCAACAACCTGTTCCTGCTTTCGAGCGAAGTGCGCTTCCCGCTCGACCGCAAATCAGGAACGTTGAACGGAGTATTTTTCGTAGACGTTGGAGATGCGTGGGGCGCGAACGGTTTCAATCGCGAGAATATCGCCGGCTTCGAGCAACACGGCACTTTCTCGCCCCGGATTGGTCTCGGTTTCGGGGTGCGGGTCAAAACACCTGTCGGCCCCGTGCGTCTCGACTACGGTATCGGCGAAACGAACCGTACTCACTTTTCAATAGGTCAGGCGTTCTAAGACCGCCCCGAAGGAGTTATGTTTTTGGTTAAAGTATTTCCCGCTCTGAAAAAATCCCTGCTGCCGATTTTTGTTATCACAACGAGCATCTTGATTGGTGGAACCGTTTCTGCGGTACCCGTAGCCGCCGCGCCTGCCGACACCATGCAGTTCGGCATGGTTGATGTCGGTAAAGTGTTAAATGACTCGAAATCGCGGTCGGCGGTCGCTAGCGAGCTACAGCGCACAGAAAGAAGCTACACGGCAATTTTGCAACGGCTCGCCCAAGGGTCGGCGCGATTTCTGACCGACCCGGAAATTACGGAACTCGGGACGTTATACGAGAAAGATAAGCCGACCGAAGCAGAGCAAAAGCGGATCAGCCAGCTTGAGGCGAAGGGTGATCAGCAGAAGCGAGAAATGACGACTCTCCAGAATACGCCCAAGCCGGATGACGCGCAGACGGCCCGGTTTACCCTGCTGAACGACACGTACGAAAAGGGGGGGGCCTCTTTGCAACAGTTCAATCGTGCCCTCAGCACGAAGCTCCAGGAAAAGGCCCGCGATGCCGAGCAGAAGGCACTCGTCACGGTACGTACCGCCGTTGCGAAAGTCGCCAAAGCAAAAGGCTTGTCGGTCGTGTTCACCGGCGATATAGCGATCTACGCAACCGTGGATATTACGGATGATGTCCTTAAAGAAGTCAATAAATAAGGAACATCCAAATAGGGCTTTCCTCGTAGGGGGGGCGGCAACATCCTTTCTTGTTGCCGCCTCTCTTGCCGGTTGCGGGACGCCGCGTGCCGCAAAGCCCGTCCCGCAGCCACAACGAGTTTATGTGAGGCTCGAAACTCTGACGGAGGCGCACCCGCTCGCAAACTCGTTACGCGAACTCGACGCGACCGAGGCGCGTCTGCGCAGCGACAGCGCAATCAAGTCGAGCGCACAGCCGGTTAGTGTTTCATTTGCGCCAATCGCGTCGCGCCCGGTCAATCCCAGCGATATTGCCCGCAACACCACGGCACGCGATGGTCTACGGCGAAATGCCGAGATCACCCTGTCGCGCTATATAGCGGCACTTCGCAATACCAATCAGAGAATCCGCGATGAAAAACGCGCCGAACTCGAAGGGATTGCCCGCGCACAAAGTGCCGAACGAGAAGCACAGGCACGGACGGAGATAGAGAACCAGACTCGTCTTGCCATAGCTGCCCGCTCGGATAAGGCACGGGAAACGCGCATCCGCAGGAACGCAGCGCGACTCAACCTGAGCAACAACAATGTGATATCGGTGGCACGCGACCCCGAAACAAATCTGCCCAGCGAGGAAAGGCTCGAAACGCAGATCACGACGCTACGGGAGCGCGAGAAAAATCCGCCTCCGCCGGGCGATAGGCCGTTTCTGACAAGCGACGAAGCGCGCTTGACGAAACTTCTGCGCGATTTGGAGGCACTGCTTGCGGAAATCCGGGCGGCGAATGACCGCGACACTACGTTCAACAACGGGCTGATTGCGGACGCCATCGCGACCATCCGCTCCGAGAGTGCGATCTGGGTGGAAGAGCAGTTGGCACAAATGCCGATTCGCGATCAAAGCCGGGCAGAGCTTTCGGTGATCCGCAGCCAACTCTCTGCCCTGCTACAAAATCTGCAACAAACCGAGCGCCTCACTCAGGCGAGGGTCCTGCGGATATCGGACGGAGGCGTGGTTGCCCGCCCGCCGATCGCCGCTATTCTCCCGTCGGCGCCCATCACGGACGAATTACTGAGCAACCTTTCCACCGAACGTGCCGCGATCCGCGCCGCGATTCGGCGGGATGTGCTTGCCGCCGTGCGTGATGCGGGACTCGCACGAAACGTAGAACCGGTCTTCCTTTCTTCTTCTAATCTTCCCAACCGAACCGATGATTTTCGTCGTTGGATTTTCGGTAACGTTGACGCGGTTACGATGTCAAATAAGCCAGCACAGTAAGTAAGCAATACTATTTGTGAAAATCTGGAACGCTACCATACGTTCGTTGGTACTACACGCGGTGCGGTGAACTGGCATTAAGGTGCCTTTGGGAAGCAGACGGAACACTCCGATGGTCAATCAGGACAACATTTCAAATAAAGTACGCACAGTCAGTGAGCTGGCGGATCTGGTTCAGGGACGCGTTTTCGGCGACCCGCAGACCGTGATCCGCGGTATCGCGGCGATCGAAGACGCACAAAGCGGCGATATCACGTTCGCGGAGAGCGTACGGTTCCTCGCCAACGCCGCCCAGTCGCAAGCGTCCGCCATCCTCGCCCCGGAAGCGGACTTCGACGACGCGCTGGCGAATGGCGGTCTGTCTTCGAAGACACTGATCCAGGTCGCCAATCCGCGACTCGCGTTCGCGCAACTGCTGGACCTTTTCGCACCGGAGCGGTATCAAACTCGCGAGATCCATCACACGGCGGTTGTCGGTTCCGACTTCCGGCACGGCGCGAATGTGTCGGTGGGGGCGAACTGCGTTTTCGGAGAAAACGTGCGCCTCGGCGACAATGTCACGATCCATCCGCTGGTCTTTTTGGGCGATGACGTCGAAATCGGCGATAACACCACGGTCTATCCGAACGTTTCCCTATTGCGCGGCACTGTCGCCGGGAAGAGTTGCATCCTCCACAGCGGTTGCGTCCTCGGGGCGGACGGCTATGGCTATCTGACCTCGGGCGGCAAGCACCGCAAAGTCCCGCAGATCGGCAACGTCGCGATCGGCGATGACGTCGAGGTCGGCGCGAATGTTACTATAGACCGCGCGCGCACCGGCACGACACGCATCGGGCGCGGCACGAAGATCGATAACCTGGTCCACATCGGACATAACTGCGAGATCGGCGAAGACTGTCTGATCGTCGCGCAGGTCGGGCTCGCGGGCGGCGTCGAGACGGGCAAAAACGTGATCATCGCCGGTCAGGCCGGCGTCAAGGAGCAGATCAAGATCGGAGACTACGCGGTCGTCGGCGCGCAATCCGGCGTGTTCGGCGACATTCCCGCAAAAACGCACGTATCGGGCTACCCGGCGCGTCCGCACAAGGACAGTCTGAAAACCAGCGCGGCGGCGAACCAGTTGCCCGATTTGCTGAAGGCGTTTCGCGAAATGGAAAAGCGCGTCGCCGAACTGGAAGCGAAGCTAGCCGCGAAAGGCGCGTGATGCTCCGTCGCCAATCGTCGGGCACAATCAAACAATCGGTGACGGTGGAAGGAATCGGCATCCATACCGGTACGCCCTCCCGCATTACCCTCTTGCCCGCGCCATCCGGCGCGGGCATTGTTTTTCGTTCGCGCGGCGTGGAGATCCCGGCGCGTGCAGCCTCCGTAGTGGATACGTCACGTTGCACTGTGCTTGGCAAAGACGGCGTAACGATCTCGACTGTGGAACATCTAATGTCGGCGATAGCCAGTCAGCGGTATGATAAGCGCGATCTGACCAATCTTTACATCGACGTGGAAGGGGTAGAGTTGCCCATCGGCGATGGGAGTGCAAACCTCTGGGTAGAAACACTGGCGGGTGCTGGTCTACACAAAATCGGAACGCAGAAACGGCTCGCACCCGAGGGTGATCTTCTGATAACAGGCAAGAATGGCTCCTTCATCACTGCATTTGACGCCCAGTTCTTTTCTGCTACCGTAGTGGTTCAGTTCGATCATCCGCTTATCGGTACGCAGGTAGCGCACTTCCAAGCGTTTCCCGGAAATTACGCGGAATCGATTGCCCCAGCACGAACTTTCGGGTTTATCGAGGAAGTGGAAGCCCTGCGAAAAGCGGGACTCGCTCTCGGGGGCAACGAAGACAACGCGGTCGTGATTTATCCCGACCGATATTCGCGTCCCTTGCGATTCGAGAACGAACTGGCACGCCATAAGTTACTGGACTTGATCGGTGATCTTGCTCTGGCAGGACTACCGTTCGCGAACATGCAAATTTTTGCGTACAAGCCCAGCCACGGATTAAACGTTGAGTTTGCGAAGAAATTAGCGGCGAATGATTGGGATCGCGAGAACTGGTATCCGTTCAGCGGGTGATCTCGAACGCCGTCCGTAACCTGTCGAGACTTCTCGGAACCGCCGTTTCCGGCGACTCCTTGCCTTCCATTTCCAACGAAACATACCCGCGATATCCGGCGTTGCGGAGAATCTGGGCGACGCGGTCGTAGTCAATATCGAGCGTGTACCATTCGCCCCCGCCGGGATAGGTTTTCGCCTGCACGAATACCGTGCGCGGAGCCATGACTTCTAACCGCTCGTACAAATCCTCGCGGAAGTTGCCGGTGTCCATCAGTGCCCCGAGCCACGGCGACGGCACGGCGTCGAGAAGACGCAACACGCCTTCGGGTAAGCGCGTCAGGCCCCAGTGGTTTTCCAGCGCGAGAATGACCCCGCATTCCTCCGCTTTCGGTAGACACTCCGCGATGCAATCCGCGCACCACCCGAACGCATCGTTTTCCGTGTACCCCGGTATCGGTGGCTCTTCGCCGCGCCGTTCCATCAGTTCGTCGAACGACGCGATTGTCCCCCATCGTCCGGAGTTCAGTCGGATACAGGGGATTCCGAGGCGGTACGCGGTTTCTATGCAATCCAGCGTATGTGTTACCTGTTGCGCGCGGACCTCTTTGTCCGGCGACACAAAGTTCTGATGGATGGAAAGATTCACCAGATCGACGCCGGAGCGGAATGCCGTGTGCTTCAGCATTTGTAAGTAGCCGTTTTCCGCGCTGTCAAGTTGACGGTGTAATATGTCGACGCCAGAGATGCCCAGACGAGCGGTGTGTTCGATGACAGACTGTACACCGACTTTCGGTTCACGAAAATGCCAGTAGGAATACGTGGATAGTGCGAGACGTATATCGGTGGTCATGGACTTGATTGATCTGTAAACGTGCTTCGGGGGAATGGATTCCCCCGACCGCGAGTTATTGTGCGTGTTTATCCGCCCATCGGCGCGAGGTCCGGCGCTTCTTCGTCCTCATGGCTGACGAATCCGAAGAGGCGTAGGGCGTTGCCATACAGGACCTTGGACCGGTCCTCCTCCGACAAACGGGACTCGAACAACATCGCAAGAACCGCCGCCGGGTCGGTCATGGGCGCACCGGACGCGAACAGGAGCTTGCGTACCCCACCCATTTCCTCAAGGGCGTAGTCGATTTTGTCCGGACAAAGCGACCCGGAAATGTCGAGGTACAGATTCAGCGGCTTCGTGGACATTTGAATCGCTTCCCGCCACTCCTCCCCGCCCATGCCGGACGCGATAAATTTCACGCCGTTGAAATCCTGCGCCAACCGGACGACTTCGTACATCGCCGACGCGGAAGGGGCTTGTACCAGCACCGGTTTCGAGTAGCGTCGGAAAGACGTGACGGCTTCGGCGGCGTTGCGGGCAAGGATCGGCAAACCGGTGAGCGGATCGGGGTAAAGAGCCACACCGACAAAGCGGGGCGAAAGGAGGTACTTCCTCATCTGCACGTGGCCGTCTTCGGCGCGGGACGGATGCACGACAAGCCAGCCGCGCAGGTCTACAATTTCTTCGCCCGTGCCGACCATCGCCGCGAGTTCATCGTTGCCCTCAATGGGATCATACGTTCGCGCAGACAGTGACGATGCGAACGCCATCCCGATGCCACGTTGTTGCAACGCTTCCCGAATGGCGTCCGGCGAGTCCCAATGGCGGGCGGCGACCGTGCCGCCGAATCCGCAGTGAACGTCGATAAAGGATGGGGTGTTCATAGATTCAATTTCCTTTACGTCATGCCCCGGCGGGCGTAGCGATTCCGAGCAGCCGTCGCGCGTTGGCGCCGAACACGGCGGCACGCTCCTCGGGGGGCAGTCCGGCAAGCTTGACCAGGGCAATCGCGGCGGAAAGAGACTCCGAGGGCGAGCCGGAGGCGAACAACACCCGATTCGCACCGAGGACTTTAACAGCGTGTTGTACTTCGCCGATACCGCGCATACCGTGCGTGGTCAGGCCGACAAAATCGTGCGACTTCGCGACCGAAATCGCTTCGTTCAACGCGGAGCCGGTACACCCCCCCAGAAAGACCGGCGCCCCGGCGTATCCGACTTCGCGCAAGATAGCTCCGATCTGCGTCGCGTCACCCTCGCGGCGCGCTTCGAAGTACAGCGGCAAATTGTGCGGCATGGATTTCAACAGCGAACGAAGCGGCGCGTACGGCAGCGCATACCCTTGTGTCGCGGGCAGAATATAATAGATCCGGGTCCCCTCCGGCGGCTTGGGCGGGACACCGACAAAGATTCGCGGGTCCAAGACCGCACCGGCGACAATGACCGGCATCGTCGGCGATTGTCGCGCCGCATCCGCCGTTTGAATATTGCCGGAAATAGGGTCGTATTGTATCGCCCGGTTGCTCGCCAGTGCGGCGCCATAGATCCGGTATCGCCCCAACGCCTGTCGAACGCTTTCGATGTTTTTGTGTCCTGCGCCGCGTGGCGGCACCGGTCCGAAACGCACCATGAGATCAAACGGCATTTCTTCAGCCACTGTGCTACCGATTCCTTCCCAGCAAGGGGGTTATGCTCCGCTCACGACGTGGGCCAACCGCGCGAGAACGCGCTCTCGTCCCAACACAGCCATCATTTCGAACAAACCGGGGCCGTTCTCCCGCCCAGATACCGCGACTCGCACCGGGTGCGTGATGTCGCCGCGCTCCCGGTTATGCTTCGCCCCGATGGTGCGTGTCGCCTGCTCGATCGCATCATGGTCCCAATCCTGTATATCAACAAGCAGGGCGGCGAGGTCCGACAGGTATTCTTTCGCGCCGGGTTTGCGCAGCCACTTTTCCGCCGATTTCTCGTTGTAATTGGGCAGCGGCAGAAAAAAGTAGTCGGAAATCTCCGGCGTTTCGGACAACACTTTGATACGCTCCTGCTCCAGCGCCAGAACGTGCGTCACGTACTCCCGCGTCGCGTCGTCCGGTTCTTCGGGGACGAGATTCGCCCGTTGCAGGTACGGAAGCGAGCGTTCGGCGAGGACGGCTTGCGGCAGCTCTCGCACATAGACTCCGTTCATCCAGTAGAGTTTATCGATGTCAAAAATACCAGGCGAGGGCGAAATACCGGACACATCGAATTTGCGGATGATCTCGTCGCGGCTCATCACTTCGGAATCGTCCCCCGGCGACCACCCGACCAGCGCGAGGAAGTTGAACAATCCTTCCGGCAGAACCCCGTCGTGGTCGACATAACCGTAGATAGGCTCCCCGGTTTGCTTGTCGTAGATGGTGCCCGTCACGGGACGTGCCCCGTTGCGCTTGGCGAGTTTTTTCTTGTCCGGTCCCAGTACGCTCGGCGTGTGAATGTAGATCGGCGGTTGCCAGCCCAAATCGCGGAACAAAGCGATGTGTTTCGGATAGGACGGGATCCATTCCTCGCCGCGAAGAACATGCGAAATGTCCATGTCGTGGTCATCCACGATCGCAGCCAGGTGGTACGGCGGGAAGCCGTCCGCTTTCAGAATCACGAAATCATCCTGTGAGGTCGCGTCCCATGTCAGGGTGCCACGTATCGCATCGTCCGCCTCAATCGTGCCGGTCAGCGGCATTTTGAAACGCACAACACTTTCCTCGCCCGCATCCACACGCCGTTTCGCCTCCGACGTGTCGTAATCGCGGTACTGTCGGTTATAAAGGAAAGGCACCTTGCGCGCTTCGCACATCGCGCGTTGTTGATCCAACTCCTCTTTCGTTTCGAACGCATAATACGCCTTGCCGTCGGCGAGCAAAGTATCCACGACTTCGCGGTAGCGATGTAGTCGTTGACTCTGGAAGTAGGGGCCGTGTCCACCGCTGAAGGAAGGCAAGTCGTCCGTCGGAACCTCGCCATACTTTTCTTTATCCAGGGCGGCAATGCTCACGGCATCGGGTCCTTCGTCGTACATCATGCCCATCGCTCGTAGGGACGCGATAATATCCTTGAGTGCGCCGGGAACGAGCCGTGTTTGGTCGGTATCCTCAATGCGTAGCAGAAAATCGCCCCCGAACCGTTTGGCGAGGAGGTACGAGAACAAAGCCGTACGCAAGTTGCCGACGTGCGGAGAGCCGGTCGGGGACGGTGCGTATCGGGTGCGGACGCGGCGCACGGCGGCATCGGAGGCCGCGTTCATCATTGCGTTATCACGAAACTCAGACATAGTGGTTTAATAATAGCACGGGAAGGCCCCTGATACAATGTATCGTGATGAAGGTTTCCGGAGCGGATGAATTTGACGACGCGGCATTTGTGGAAACGCTACGATCGGCGGCAGAATCGGTGGGCGTTCCCGTTACCAAAGACCAGATCTCACAGTGCGTGGTTTATGCGCGCCTTCTACTCGAAACCAATGCGCACACGAACCTGACCCGTATCACCGAACCGCGGGAAATGGCAGTCAAGCATTTCGCCGACTCGCTAACGGTGTTAGCCCCCCCATCCTTAACTACGCCCGGGATGCGCGGGGATAAGGGGGCTAAAATCTGCGACGTCGGGACCGGGGCGGGCTTTCCCGGACTGGTGCTGAAAATCGCGCGCCCGGATATCCGCCTGACCCTGCTCGATTCGCTCCAAAAACGGCTGACATTTCTGGAATCAGTTTGCCGCGAACTCGGATTCGATGACGTTCGGTTTATTCATAGCCGTGCCGAGGACGCCGGACGGAACCCGGCATTACGCGATAGCTTCGACATCGTGACGGCGCGCGCGGTCGCCGCACTCCCGACGCTTCTAGAATGGTGCACCCCGCTGGTGAAACCGGGCGGCAACTTCATCGCGATGAAAAGTGGCAATGTGGACGACGAGCTTTCCGGCACAACAGCCGCCTCCGGTCTGCTAAACGTGCGCCTTACGGAAGATCGCGCCCTCATACTGCCTGCGATCCCCGGTACCGATGAATTGCCCGCAGAAAGGCGGATTCTGTTTTTTTGCAAAACGGCACTGACCCCGGCGCGATTTCCACGTAATTCCGTTGAAATAAAGCGAAAATCTTTATAATTTACGCTTGACTTTTCGGAACGGTTCATGCGACAATCTCTTCCGGTAGGCAAAGTCGTGGAGTTTTTCCGCCACTTCTGATGTCGTCTGCCCTGGCTCATATCAGCAAAGGAATTTCCTCATGCGATCCGTATTCATCCGCGCTTTGTTTTGCGCTCCGCTCATCGCGGGCGCGTTTTTCGTTTCCCTTTCTCCGGTCTGGGCGCAGAGCCTGAGCAGCAGCATCAGTGGCTACGCAGACACAACTGCCTCGGCGCGAGCCGACCTCGATGCTCCATCGTCAAACACAACAGCATTGGTTTCACAGTTCAGAAATAGCTCGGAAGGCGGCGCATCTGCACGAACCGAAGGAAAGGCTCAATCGGACTACGGATCGAACAAAGCCTTCGCCCGAGCGAACGCGACCGGAAATAGTGACTCCTCTTTCCTGGCGGACGCGGAAGCAATCGCGATTTCGGCGTGGGAGGACGTCTTCACGATTAACCTGGCGGGTATGACCGGGCAAGCGGGCACAGTGGAATACACATTCGATGTAGATGGTTCTCGCGTTGCGTCCGGTCCGCCGAACTTCACGAACCGACAGTTTTTGATTCGAAAAGACGGTTCTACCGTCGCACAACTCTCGAACGCAGCGTCGGATGGCTCACTTTCCACCGGTTTGCTGGACATCATTTATGGGACACCGTTCACGCTCAGCGCAACCTTGCGGGTACAGGCGGACGCGTTCTCGGATGAGATTGAGGAAAATGCGATTGCCGACTACTTCAACACGGCGACCCTGACCTCGATCACGCACTCTGGTTCCGACATCGGCTTTGAGTCGGATGCACCGTACAGCGGGGTAGCTATCACGGGTGGCGTAGTCGTCGTTCCGGAAGCCGGGACACTCGTCCTTCTGACGTTCGCCGCGACCGTCGGTATTTTTGTTCGCCGACGCAAGTAACGGACTACGGCGCCGATCGAGGTTTCTCGCCCCGGTCGGCGCGGTATAATCAACGCGGAAATTCCGTATGACGACACCGCTTCACCTCCTGCTTACCAACGACGACGGCGTTCTCGCGCCCGGCTTATTCGCTGTGAAAACCGAATTGGAGCGCGCCGGACATCGCGTCACTGTTTGCGCCCCGGATCGGCAACGTTCCGCATCGGGACATTCGATCACCCTGCATAAGCCGCTCCGCATCAAACAGGTTATGCTGGACGACGGTTCGATGGCGTGGGGGTGCTCGGGTACTCCCGCCGACTGCGTGACGCTCGGGCTTTTGGAACTGTGTCAGGATGACCCGGTACAGGTCGTCGTGTCCGGCATGAATCACGGCCCGAACCTCGGGTGGGATGTGACCTATTCCGGCACGGTGTCGGCGGCGATGGAAGCCGTTATCAGCGGAGTCCCCGCGATTGCGGTTTCGGCTACTTCCTATGACGAGACGATTCACTGGACGCCGGGGGCGCGGTATGTCGCCGAGACTCTCGTCCCCATCGTGGCGAAGAACGGCTTGCCGCCCGCAACGCTACTCAACGTCAACGCGCCGAGTTTGCC
>JACMMA010000494.1 GCA_014379275.1 Armatimonadota bacterium
CGACGAAGTAAACTCCGCATGGCAATTCCCCTTCCCGTAACCGGAAATGACCCCGCCTCTCTGCGTGCCAAGCGGTACGACCCGCGTATGGTTCGCACGTGGGCGGACATCGATCTGGGTGTGCTCGCCGGGAATGTCCGAACGATCGGTGCCGCGTTCGCGCCCGACGATGCTCTGGACTATATCATGGCGATTGTGAAGGCGGATGCATACGGACATGGTGCGGTCGCGGTTTCGCGGGTTTGCGCCGCGAGCGGCATCGTGCATTTCGGTGTCGCAACGGTGGACGAGGCACTGACCCTGCGGAAAGCCGGTGTGCGCGGCGAGATTTATCTGCTTTCCGCGTTCGTGCCCGACGAAGCCGAGGCGATACTGCGCGGCGATATCGCCCCGCTTTTGTCGTCGCCGGAACATTTTCACGCTTTAGCCGACGCCGCGAAAGACGCCCCGCTTCCCGCCCGCGCCTTTCTTGTCGTGGACACCGGCATGGGGCGCGAAGGGATGCTGCCCGGCGCGGCACGCGCTCTTTGGAACGAAGCGCGGTCGTACCCGCATATCCGCCTGACCGGGATCACGTCCCACCTCGCGTCCGCCGACGAATCCGAATCGGATGGGATAGACGCGACCCGTGCGCAATCGGCGTCGTTCGTGGCGTTCGTACAAAGTGTCGCGCCGACATTCGGAAACGCCGACGACGGCCGCGGCAACCGTGGTATCTGGCTTTCGCTCTGCAACTCGCCGGGCACGATCCGGCGGGACGAATGGCTACCGATCCCCAGCGATCTGCCGGGCGTCCGCGGGGTCCTGCACCGCGCCGGGTTGTCGTTGTATGGGATCGAGCCGCACGCGAACGCCTTCGCGACACTGCCCGAAATCCGTCAGGCTCTGTCGTGGCGGGCGCGGATTACGCTGGTGCGTGATCTGCCCGAAGGGGCGACCATCGGCTACGGACGGACCCACACGCTTTCGCGGCCGTCCCGCATCGCGACAGTCGCGGTCGGTTACGCAGACGGTTTCCCGCGCCGCCTATCGAACCGGGGCACGGTGTTACTCCATGGTCAATCGCTACCCATCGTCGGGCGTGTTTCCATGGACCAGTTGCAGGTGGACATCACCGACGCACTCGTTTCGGTCGCGGTCGGCGAAACGGTTACGCTCCTCGGAACGGACGGCGAAGCAGCCATTGCCACGCTTTCCTTCGCCGACTCCATCGGAGCCACCGCGCACGAACCGACCTGCTATTTGACTAGCCGGGTGCCGCGTCTGTATACGAGCATTCCGACGCGGGGTTTTGAGCCGCCGGTAAAAGCCTTTGGCTGAGGACGCTCCGCGTCCGGGACGGGCGGACTCACACGCTCTCGCGCCCATCCCGTAGGGTAACGAATCGCGGGATCGCCGAACGGTTCGTACCTGCCCGGACGCGGAGCGTCCTCAGCCAAAGGCTTTTACCGGCGGGTCAAAACCCCGCTACAAATCCTCTGTCGTTAATACGCCTTTGTAGATGCGTCCGGCGACCACGGGAAGCACCGGGAGGTCATGCCGCGCCATCAGCCCGTGCGCCGCCTCGGTGGTCATGTCTGGCGCACCGACGAATCGCAACCCGCTCGCGTAGGGACCGACCTCCAACGCATCGCGGTTTGTGTCGGCGGGGATGCGTCCGCTGTCCCGGTCGGACGGCGTGTATATGCCGAGGTACATTCCGTCACCGACGATCACTACCGTTTGTAGCGGTTCGTTTTCCATTAATTCGATCACTTCCGCGAGACTCGTTTGTGGTTCGACCACGGGAACGGTTCGCAGGGGAATATCTCGGAGCAGTTTCATAGCATCGTTACGGTTCGCTTTCGCGGCTCCGATTTCCTCTTCGTAACCTTTCCCGGCAAGTTCGCCACTTATTCGCTATAATGAGGGGGTGAGCGCAAACGACACCAAAGCAACCTCCGTGCGGAGCGGCAGCAAGCCCGCACCCGCTCCCAAATTACCTGATGTCGGGGACCCATCCGGGGTACTGTCGGTCATGGAAGAGGCGCGACTGGATGCGCTCCGGGACTATTGGATTCTCGATACCGCCATCGAACCGATGTTCGATGATTTGACACGGCTCGCGGCACAGATCGCTGACACCCCCATCGCCCACCTTGCCTTTCTTGATCATCACCGACAATGGAATAAGTCGCGGGTCGGGTGGGATATCGGGCAAATACCCCTTCACGAATCGTTCGCGACGCACGCCTTGATCCGGAGCGAAATGGTTGTTATCCCGGACCTCCGGGGCAACGAAAAATTTGCCGCCAATCCCTATGTCGCCGGGGCACCGAACCTGCGTTTCTATGCGGGCGTTCCCCTGGTCGCCGACAGCGGGCATGTGATCGGTGCGCTTTGCGTCCTCGATGAAAAGGTACGCGCGTTCAGCGAGCAACAAATCGCCGGTCTGCGGATACTGGCACGCCAGGCGATGGCGCTGATGGGGCAACGCCGGGACATTCTGGTACTCACCGGTGAGGTGACTATCCGCTCCGATGCCGAGGAGCGCGCCAACCGGCAGGCCCGGCGTGATGTATTAACGGGACTCCCGAACCGCACGTTGTTTGCCGAGCGGGTCGAAGACGCACTGCAACGGGCGCGCGACATCCGGGCGAAAAGCGGCGATAAAGCGCACGGCGGCGTGGCGATGCTTTTCGTCGATCTGGATCGCTTCAAACGGATCAACGATACGCTCGGACACGCGGCGGGGGATGTCATGCTCCGCGAAGTCGCGGCACGTTTCACCGGCGCCCTGCGTCCCGAGGACATGCTCGCCCGCATCGGCGGCGACGAGTTCACCGTGCTGTTACCGGACCTGCCGACCGCGAACTACGCCGCCATCGTGTCGCAAATGCTTCAGCGGACACTGGTACGGCCGATCTCGATACAAAATCAAGAGTTTACTGTGGGGGCGAGCATCGGGATCGCGGTGTCCCCCCGCGACGGCGACGATGCGGCGACGCTTTTGAAACATGCCGACATCGCGATGTATCAGGCGAAGGCGAAGGGCGGCTATCAGTCCTACGACCCGCAGATGAACGCCGACAGTTACCAGCGGCTTATCGAGGAGTCCGAGCTACGCCGTGCCATCGAACGCGACGAATTATCGCTCCATTACCAGCCGCTGATCGAAATGCGGACCGGGCGGGTCGTCGCCGTGGAGGCGCTTTGTCGCTGGCGTCATCCGGAACGCGGTCCGGTCCCGCCCGCCCACTTCATCCAGGTCGCCGAGCAAGCCGACCTGATCGTCGAACTCGGGGAGTGGGTGCTACGTCGCGCCTGCATGGACGCGGCGGCATGGCGCAAAGACGGGCACACCGATCTGCGCGTCTCGGTGAACATTTCCGCGCGGCATATCGTCCACGGCACGGTTTTGTCCACGGTCAACGATCTGCTCGCGGAGTTCGATCTTCCCGGTGACGTGTTCGATATCGAAATCACGGAAACCGCGCTCTGCACCACGGGGGATACGACCCCGCAAACGTTGCAGGGTTTGCGCAGCCTCGGCGTCCGGCTTTCCGTGGACGACTTCGGGACCGGATATTCGTCGCTCGCCTACCTGCGCCGCTTCCCGGTCGACATTCTGAAGATCGACCGTGCGTTTATCGCCGGCCTCGATAAAAACACCCCCGACGAAGCATTGGTGCGCGCATCCATCGAAATGGCGCACGCGCTGGATCTGCTCGTCGTCGCGGAAGGCGTAGAAACCGGCGCCCAGCGCGATTGCTTACGCGCGCTGGGTTGCGACATCGCGCAGGGCTTTCTATTCAGTCGCCCGGTCTCGCCTGAAATCCTGAAACCGCTCATCGCGGGTGGCGGAATGCGTACCGCGATGCTACTCACTAGCGGCGCGGCGCGCGGCGACGTCGCGCGATTGAACCAGGCGCGGTCACCGGCGAAGCGGAAATAGGTAACAGGGCGTCTCGTATCAGATTTGCTCTTATCGGTCACGCTTCGTCCTAGAAGCCGATAAAAACGACTTGAAGACATGCCGCGGAAAACGACCTGCAAACCCAACAACTACATCAGCCCCTTCTCCTTCAGCGACGTGAACCGGTTGTCGCCCAGAACGATGTGATCCAGCACCTCGATGCCGAGTAGTTCGCCCGCTTCCTGTAGACGGCGCGTGACGGAAACGTCGTCCGGGGAGGGGGTTGGGTCGCCGGACGGGTGGTTGTGGGCGACGATCAGGCTCGCCGCGCTGTGGCGGATCGCTTCCGTGAACACTTCGCGCGGATGCACGACCGACGACGACAGATCCCCGACGCTGACCGTTTTCGTACGCAAAACGCCGTTCTTCGTGTCCAGTAGCACCGCGACGAAGTGTTCACGCTTCTCCTCACGGAGCGACGGACCGAGCAGGTTGTACACGTCCCGCGGCGAGGTGATTTTCGTCCGTTCGTCCGGCGACGCGGCGACCAGGCGACGACCGAACTCGATGGCGGCTTTTATCTGCGCGGCTTTCGCCGGTCCGACGCCGTGTATTTGTGACAGCTCGTCGATACTCGCCCGCGCCACGCCGCGCAGCCCCTCGAACGACGCCAATAGGTGATCGCCGAGTCCCATCGCGCTATACTTTTCGGTGCCGGTGCGCAGCAGGATCGCCAGAAGCTCCGACGTGGAAAGAACGTCGGCGCCGTACTGGATCAATCGTTCGCGCGGGCGCTCGTCGGTCGGGATTTCGCGTATACGGGTGTGATAACTCGTTTTGCGCACCGGAGGGACTGGTTGTTCCTCCGGAACGTCCGGGACCTGGATCGTGATAAATGTTTCCCCCTTTTCCTCCGGGGTTTCGCGGACAACGCGGATACGCGGCGGGACGAGCGAAACGATGGGAGATAGGGCGGCGGCGAATGATGGCATGATTCGAATTGGTTCCTTCACCGGGAGTAACGAGAGTCGGGTGCTGTTTCTTACAATTTTTTTCGCCACACCGCATAGGGCTTGCGAATTTTGACCTAATCCGACCTTGCTGGTGTTCATCAACCTGGCTTTCGCACTCACGCCGCCCCTGCTGGAAAAATAAATGTATTGGCAAGCAGGAGGTGGCAGGAAGACGTTTCCTCGCTGGTGAAAAGAAAGCGCGGAAGGCGGTTCTACACGGCCTTCCCGCATGGTCAGTTGGCAAACCGTGTCGATTCGTTGCCAGGTTTTAGCCGCCGTCCGAGTGAGATAAGCACATCATCGCCTACGCTTCTTGACCCACCAGATGGTCGAGAGTATTGTGACCCTACCGCTTCGTGCCCGAGCAGGATAGGGATGGGGGAGCCGAGAATGCTAACGAATAAGCCCGCCGCCGCGTCGCCCGCGGCGGATTCCGAACTCGCCGCGCCTGTCGCGGGCAAGACGATAACGTACCAGGCCGTCGCCCGGCCGAGCGGAGGCGGCGAACTCATCGCCCGGGGGAACGCTCCCTCCGCTGGTTTTACCTTCTTCTTTCGAGACCTGCCCAAACAAGACGCTCCTGAAGGGTACGGCGCCGTCGCGCCGAGCCGCTTCGAGTTTCGCATGCGGCGTCCGTCCGCGGGCGTACCAACCGTCGTTACCGCGTTCGAAGTTACGGAACCGCTCCTGTCGCTCCGGCCCGGCGGTTCCGTCGAGGTGGTGGATGCGCTCGGCACCTACACGATCCGGGTTACGGACACCGCCGCCGCCGCACGAAGTCCCTACTAGCCATACATACAGACACACCCGCGGTCAAAGACTCGCCGCGCGTATATCTGTATGATCCTTTAGTTGCTCTTTAAAGTTTTATGACTGAGCGTTGACCAGTGTCGCGCGACAGGAGGTTTCTCGAATGCCCGCTAACTTGCCGAAACTAAACCCTTCCCCGACGGATAGGGTGGAACTCCAGAACAACACGTTCACGCTGGATGGCATTGCCCGTTACATCTGTAGCACCTACGCCGAAGCCGTTTCCGCCACGCAAAACACGGGCGGATTCGATGCCGTCGTTATCGGCTCTGGCATGTACGGGGCGTACAGTGCCGCCAAGCTGTTTCACTTTTCGCGGGACTTGCCGGGGCGCGACCGTCCCCGCATCCTCGTGCTGGAGGAAGGCCCGTTCTTTCTTTCCGAGCATTTCCAGAATCTGCCGCTCGGTCTCGGCGGGCTGTTCACGGTCCCGCTCGCGCCGCTCGTTCCCGACACGCAGACCGCGATTGACGAACCGGCGCGTTACAACGCGGCGCGGACCGCCGACAACCGATCCCTGTTCACCGCGCACCACAAATGCGTGGGCGGAAAGAGCCTGTTCTGGGGCGGTTGGACGCCGCGCTACACCGCCGCGGACCTTCAGGACCCGCTGTGGCCCCGCGACGCCGTGGATTTTTTGAACAGCGAGGACGGTTACCCGTTCGTCGAGTCCGAGATCGGGTCGGCGGTTTCGGATGGGTTTATCTTCGGC
>JACMMA010000495.1 GCA_014379275.1 Armatimonadota bacterium
ATAGCGTAGCGCGTCTGTCACCGGCAGGAGCGACCCGGCGAGTATCGCACTAAAAGCCTCCTGCTTTGCCGCGTCGTTGATACCCGGCCGCTCGCTGGTCCATTGCTTGTACGCGTCGGCGATGGCTTCCCAGACCCGTAATTCGCGCTCCGCGCCGGACTCGTCGTACGCGAAGTTTTCCGTCCATCGTTTCGTCTCGTTCGCGTTGACTTCCGTAAGCGACTCCATCACCGAATCGACCCGGGCTTGCTGGTTGTCGGTCAGTTCGCCGTACGGTGCCGCCGGCTCCGCGGGCGCTGTATCCGTCGCCTCCGCCTCCGGCGACGGCGTTTCCTCGGGAGTGGCTTCCGCGATCGGCGTTTCTGTAGCGACAGGTGACGGTAGCTCGATGGGTTCGCTCGCCGTTACTTCTTTCTTTTTTCGGCATCCCGCCAGGACGATCGCACCACCCGTCGCAAAAAAGGCAACCGAAGACAAAATTAAATCGCGTCGTTTCACGTAACTATAGACGCACGGGGTGTCGATTCGGTTACGCATGTTGTCGACAACATCAGCATAAAGGAACTGGTTTTCCTGCAATGTGTCTATATTGTTAGTAAAAAATTGAGTGAATGTCGTGGTAGGTTCTCTGACGAATCTCAATAAACTCAGGATCAAAACGATGCAGATTGTTCAAGACTTAGACACGTCACTGCCTGTGAGCGGGGTGAAACAGATTCCCATGGCGCGGCAAACAGCTATGACGACGCGGGAGGAGGCGACGCGACTTTTGGTTGAGTTGCAGGCTACCCTGCCGCCACCCGTAGCGAGTCGGCACGGGAAGGGCGGCGGTCGCCGTGATTCGCGCCGCTGGATTCCGCCCGAAACGGTGACGATCGAAGTTTATGACGGCGAGTTGTGGCATGCGTTGGAGGCACTGGATTGCGGGATTCCCGGTGTACGCGTGATGGATTTGCCGGGTTTTGTGGGCGACGGTCCGGCGGTGGTACGCCTTACTACGCCGGACAGCGGGGTGGTCTTGGTGACGGGTGATGTGATGTGGCACGACAGAGAGGCGGGTACCGCCGGGCTACACTTTACTTTTCAAAACGACGAAGATAGGGAAGCATGGTTTGGGGGACTTGTCGAGGCGTTGTTGTCTCGACATGCGATGGATTAACGTACTACGGTGCAATAGTCACGAAAACGGAGAAACATTTGATACGCATTGGAGTTATGGGCGCGGGCGTGATCGCGCGTTTCGGACACGCGCCCGCCATATTACAAACGCCTGGCCTTGTTCTGGCGTCGGTCTACGACCCGTCCCAGGAATCGCTCGCGGAGTTCGCACGAACTCACCCCGGCGTGGAAGTAGAAACCTTCCAGGATCGGAACGCGTTTTTCGCGTCGGGGATTTCCGCGGTCTCGGTTTGCTCGTCGGCTCCCGCGCATCTGTCGAATGTCCGCGAGGCTGCGGCACACGGCCTTCCGGTTCTTTGCGAGAAACCGCTCGCCATGACCGACGCCGACATCGCCGCGATGATCGGATTGATGGAGGGGGCGCATCTGCCACTCGTCGCCGCGTTCTGCTACCGCTTCGCGCCCGTCGCGCAGTCCATCAAGCATCTGGTCGATGCGGGGGCAATCGGCGCGGTGCGCTCGATGCGGCTAATCTACAACTGGAATCTGCACGGCAAGTACTCGTACGAAAACGGCGAACGCCACGAAAACCCGTATCGCGTCGGGCGTATGCTCGAAGGCGGTCCGATGGTGGACTGCGGCGTCCATCAAATCGATCTGGCGCGCTGGTGGACGGGGTCGGAAATCACCGACTACACGGCGCATGCCGCTTGGGTGGACGAGGAGTTCGAGGCGCCCAGCCACATGTGGCTGCACATGGACCATGACAACGGTTGTCATACCGCTGTCGAGATGTCGTTCGCCTACACGCACACGGCGAAAGAGCCGATCAGCATGTTTACCTATGACATCATCGGGACGGATGGCATCCTCCATTATGATCGCGAGGGGTGGAAGTTTGAGATGCGAAACGGGACCGAAACAGTGCGAATGCCAGGATCAAGCGAGAAAAATTTCGTCGGCATGTATCACGCCTGGGCGCGGGCGTTACGGACCGGGGATTTTAGCGGACTGCCGAACGGTAGGGACGGGATGGTGGCGACCCGTACCGCCCGTACCGCCACCGAAGAATGCATCGCGCGGCATAGAAGCGCACACAAATTGGGTAAGCCGTAACGGGGACGATTTCGCTCATGCCTAGAATCAACAACGTTTTGGAGACCGCGCTGTATGTCAAAGATAGGGTGCGGTCGCAATCTTTCTACGAAACCGTGCTCGGGTTTCGCGTTTTGCTCGACGACGGGAACCGATTGACTGGCATGGCAGTCGCCGATACCAACCAGGTTCTTTTGTTATTCGATGAGGGCGCGTCGACGGCGGGAGAGAAAACGTCCGGCGGTTTCATCCCGCCCCACGACGGGCATGGCCCCCTGCACCTCGCCTTCGCCATCGACACCGCGTCGCGCGCAGACTGGACCGCACATCTTCAGGCGAATGGCGTTGCCGTGGAGAGTGAGGTCCATCCCCCGCTCGGCGGAACCAGCATATATTTCCGTGACCCCGACGACAACCTGATTGAGTTGGCGTCCCCCGGTATCTGGGAAACCTACTAACCGTCTGAACCTCTTTGGCACGAAAGCGTTCGGGCTAGCAGGTACCAGTTTTTAAGAGTTACGGTGTTCGGCCCCCTTCGGAAGACTCCGAGTCATATCCTGTGTTTATGAGTTGTATCGGAAAACTAAATCGCTTTCCGGCACGATTAATCATCCGACGTCTTGACAAGGTCCTATCGCCGTGCTATCCTATCGGCGATACTATCAGTCGCCGATAAAATCGAGATCGGGACGGAAGGTATCCGGAGCCGGTATCGTCGTAAGTGATGTTACCCCGTGTAACTCCTGGACCTATGGACTATTCAATGAAAACCGCATCTTTCTCACGGTCGTGTCGCACGTCCGGAAACCATCACACCCACGCATTCACACTAATCGAGTTGCTTGTTGTTATTGCGATCATCGCAATACTGGCCGCGATACTGTTTCCGGTATTCGCCCAGGCACGCGAGAAGGCACGGCAATCGGCATGCCTTTCGAACACCAAGCAACTCGGAACCGCGCTTCTCTTATATGTGTCGGATTACGACGGGGCGTATCCCTACGCCTCAACGAAGGAAGCAATCACTCCGAAGGTACGCTGGGCAGACCGTCTATTCCCGTATACCAAGAACACGGGAATCTTCCTTTGTCCATCCTCTCCAGACGACCAAGCTAGTAAGGGGTTTGTTCATGATTGGAATACCACGACCGGTGCCTACAACACGCCGACGCTCCGATGGGGTGGCTACGGGTATAACTACCAATACCTCGGCAACTCGCGTTTTACGCCGACTTTTCTGACCGCAGAGTCCGACATTGTCGCTTCCGCCGAAACGGTCGTCGCCGCAGACACGCAAGGCGTGCGCCGCGACGACAACACGCTTCTAAACGGCGCGGGCGATTATACCGTCGACCCGCCACTGACGTCGGCGACCGGGTCCGGTAAGCCGTCCGGCTTTTATGGCGAGGGCGCAGAATGCGGAAGCGGAACGCCGAATACAACGGGACAATTCAGGTGCCGCTCCACCCCCGCCGAACGGCACACCGGCATGGTAACCGTTACGTTCGCGGACGGACATAGCAAGGCGATGAAGCGGAGTCGCTTGGACGACTTCAACAATGACGGCACGTCCGACAACGGCTACTGGAACGGCAAAGCAGACCCGTCGAAACTTTAACGCGATCGGCGGTTCGCACGCGTTTCGAGTTAACAAACGGGGACGGTGAAGTTGATATATCCTCATGTTCTCCGTTTGACAGTCGCGCCTTGCGGGGTATCGGCGACCTCCCAGCCCAGCGCGGCTATCTCGCCGCGGATGGCATCCGATTGGGCGAAATCCTTCGATTTACGGGCCGCTTGTCGCGCCTCTAACAGAGCATTAATCTCGGGCGGGGCGGTTTCCTCGGCGGGGGGAATCGCCCGTGCGGCGATGTCAAGACCAAGAACCGGGTCGAAAGCTTTCCAGAGTCGTGGTGATGCGTAGGTGTGTAGCGTCGCCAACGCCTTCGGCACGTTTAGATCATCGTTCAGTGCGGAGAGCACTTCGTCGAACGCGACCTGGTACGCCTCGTTACCTTTGAGCGGTTCGTCCGTGGTGCGGGCGATCTTCTCATAAAGACGTGTCAATGCAGTTCGTGCAGCGTCCAACGATTCGGCGTGCCCTTTTTCGTGCGAGTCATCGTCCCACTCCCAGGCAAGCGTGAGTTCGGAACGGTAATGCGCCTGAAGGCAAAGGTAGCGATAGGCCAGCGGGTCGTAGCCGGAATCCGCCAGCGTTTGCACGGTTAGGAATCCGCCCTTAGACTTCGACATCCTGCCGCTTGTCAACACCAGAAAAGCCGTATGCATCCAGTAGCGCACGAACGGATGCCCGGTCGCGCATTCCGACTGCGCGATTTCATTGGTGTGATGGACGGGGATATGATCGTTCCCGCCGCAGTGGATATCGAAGGTATCGCCGAGATACTTCATACTCATCGCCGAACATTCGATGTGCCAGCCGGGATATCCCGTTCCCCACGGCGATTTCCACTTCATGATGTGATTCGGCTTGTTGGAAAACCAGAGGATGAAGTCGGCGGCATTCCGCTTGCCGGTATCGATCACTAGATCTTCACGCAATCCTTGCCGCTGCTCACTCATATTGGTGTTGGCGAGTTTTCCGTAATCCGGGTCTTTAGAGGTGTCGAAATACAACCCTTCCCCGGTCGTGTACGTGTAGCCCTTTTCTTCCAGCCGTCGATTCAGGTCGATCATTTCTGCGACATGTTCGGTAGCACGCGGGAGTACATCCGGGCGGCGCATACCCAGCCGTTCCAGGTCATGCAGGAACGCCCCCTCGTACTTCTTCGCGAGGTCCCAGACGCTCAGCTGCTGCTCCCGCGCGCCCTTCTCCATCTTGTCCTCGCCTGCATCGCCGTCCGACGTTTGGTGCCCGACATCGGTGATGTTCATGACCCATTTCGTTTGGTAACCGTTCAGGAGGAACATACGGGCGAGCAGATCCTCGAACAGAAAGGTGCGCAGGTTGCCGATATGGGCGTAATTATAGACGGTCGGTCCGCAGGTGTAGATGCCGACGTGTCCGGGTGTCAGTGGCTCGAAAATCTCTTTCGAGCGTGACGCGGTGTTGTAAAGAAAAATATCCATGATGCTACGACGGTCCTATTATAACCGTTCCAACGATTCTATCGCCCAATTCTCCGTTTGTGTCAAAACAGTGTCGGTTGCACCACCGCGGCGCGACGACGCTCGGCGATCTGCTCGATCAGGCGCCGTTGCGGAGACGCGAGCGCATACCCATCCAACGCTTCCTGCGTGGTCGCCCACGCAGCCTTGTCAGACGGAGTCACCATGCCGCCGATAGAAACGGCGATGCCCAGAAGGGTTATTTTACGCGTCGTCACGCCGTGTCGGACTTTCCCGAGGGGCGTGATCTCGACGGCTTTCGCGTCTTCGATCCCGACCGCCTCGCGAATCGCCCGGCACGCAGCCGCGCCAGGCGTTTCCTCCGCCTCAGCGGTGACCCGGGGCAACTCCCACAAGCCCGCCCAAAGGCCGGCGTCCAAGGGGCGCCGGATCAGGAGGAGTTTCTCGTCGCCGTCCATGACGATTGCCGAAACATCGGTCTGTGTGGTGAAGTCCGGCTTCGGCGCGAATTCGGGAAGTGCGGACGGGGCACCGGTATCGAACGCATAACATTCGGACCGAACGGGGCAGCCATCGCACTTGGGCGGCGTCGCGCAGACGAGTGCGCCCAGTTCCATCATCGCCTGATTAAATGTCCCCGCATCGCCGGAAGGGATCAACTCCGTTGCTAGCCGCCACAGTGCCGCTTGCGCTTCGCCCCCCTTCGGATCACCATGGATGCCGAACACACGGCAAAGAACGCGCACCACGTTCGCGTCCACTATCGGCGTATCCAGACCCAGTGCGATAGAGCAAACCGCGCCCGCGGTATATCGTCCGACTCCCGGGAGGGCGAGCACATCATCGTAGTTGCCGGGAAAAACGCCGTCGTGATTCGCGACGATCTGTTGAGCGGCTTTGTGCAGATTACGGGCACGGCTGTAGTAGCCCAAACCCTGCCATGCTTGCAGGACATCGTCGAGCGGTGCTTCCGCGAGGTCGCGCACCGTCGGGAACAGGGTGAGCCATCTCTGGAAGTACGGAATAACGGTCGCTACCTGCGTCTGCTGGAGCATCGTCTCCGAAATCCAGATCGCGTACGGATCACCCGTCGCCCGCCACGGCAAGGAGCGGTGATTTTTTTTGTACCAGCGGAGCAGGTTTATACGGAAATCTTCCGCCCTTTGCGGATCCGCGGGAAAATCAGGTTGCACTTGCCGACAGTGTAACATGGACAGCGGTCGAGTTCTACGTTACAATGCTCGTTGTACGCGGTGGCGACATAGCCGTCACGGACTGTACCCATTTTGGAGAAAGGTCGAAACAAACGGCATTGGCTCAAACAGGAATCGCGGATGCATATCTTGCAAGCGGATGGTGCGTACGGTGCGGATACAAGCGTTCCGCGGAGGGTAATTGTCCGAATTGTGACCGATGGTACACCCATCCCCTGCTGACCATCGGCGGTCCGCTAACTCTTTCCCTGCTAATTCTGTTGCTCGTCGGCATCCGCTCCCTCCGAGAAGCGGACCCGGGCTTCGCGCGTTTCAGGAACGGCCTGCTACACGCCGCACCGATGCCCGCATTCGTCGATCCCAATCCCATCCGCCCGCGAAACACGGCGGCACCGGTGTTTTTCACGCCCGCGAACTCCGGATCGTTACCTTTAGTCCGGGCAGAACCTTCTCTCCTGGAAAGGCAGTTCGCTAATCTGGAAAGCCTGCGCGAAACAGTGCACACCGCGGAGCGGGGCTACCGAACCGGGGTGCCCCTCGAAAGCAGTAGCAAGCCCGCTGTTGCGACACAGCGGCGAGCCCTTCGAGCCAGAGCCGAACAAGCAGACACGATAACGTTGTAAATTCACACGAGATATGACCATGCCCATGAATGACGAGAACCACCGCGATTACACAATTCCTGGCGACGAACGGTATAGCCCCGCCGATCCCGAAACCGCCACGTTTTTCCAGACCCGGTGCACGGTGCCGCGCACGGCGTTATGCCTGAAGGTGCCCAACACCAGCGGCGAAGAACTGGTAGTGCACCGCGAGAACGATCAGGACTATGTCTTTTTATTCGAGTCGCTCGACGATGCCTATGATTATGCCATCGAAGCGTCTCAAGCCCTTGATTTCGCGCCGAACGTCGGTCGGGTACTCCTGCGCGACCTTCATTTCGCGAACGCCCGCTATAAGCCGGCACTCAGCGAACAGATCGACTTAGTACTGCGCACGCGGTATTAGCAGGTTCCCCCATCCCGCACAAAAAAGCGCCCGCGCCGGAATCAACCCGGCGCGGGCGCTTTCTTTTGCGGTACCATGTTTTCCTATGGATGCCTTAATTTTGTTCTCCCACGGGTCGCTTCTTTGCGGTGCGGGGGACGCGCTGGAATCCCACGCGGCGCGGATTCGTGAGCGCGGTGAGTTTTCACCCGTGGAAATCGGTTACCTCAACTACTCCGAGCCGTCGTTCGCCGACGCGGTGGAAAAATGTGTCTCATCCGGGGCGGGGCGTATCGTTATCGCCCCGTACTTTCTGATCTCGGGTTTCTTTATCACGAAAAGCCTGCCGGAGAAGATCGCCGAGGCGCAGGCGAAGCACCCGGATATCACCTTCACGGTCGCCGAAGCGTTCAACTACCACGAATCGTTAGCCGACGCCCTCTGGGAAGCCGCCACCACGGCACACGACCAGGAAGAATGGCGCGAACCCCTTCGTCGCGCCGCCGCCGCCTGCCGCCCGTTCCCGGAATGCCCGCTATACGGCACCCCGGCATGCCCGAAGGTACAGAGTAAGGAGTAGAGGACAGGGGCGGGCATCAGTGACGGAGGGCGCGAAAGAAATGTTTGTCACCCCCCGTCCCCTATCCACTCATTTGACTTCCACGGTCGTGTGCGGAAGATGCCCCATCAGCGAATCGCGGATGCCGGAAATGTACGGCTTGATTAGTTCGAGGTCTTTCTGGTAATAGATCGGCACCCAGGGCGCGTCCTCGACCACCATCTTTTCCGCCTCGTTGTACAGGGCGAACCGCTTCGTCGCGTCGGTTTCGGCGTCGGCTTGTTCGCACAGTTTGTCGTACTCGGGGTTGTTATAGCCGGTGCGGTTTTCCGGCGCTTTCGAAGTGAGCAGAACGGACAGGAAGTTTTGCGGATCGAGGTAATCCGCTCCCCAGCGCATGTGAAAGAACGGAATCTCGCGGTTGTCCGTCTTTTTCAGGAACGCCCCCCACTCCATCTCGTTCAGATCGGCCGTAATGCCGACGGCGGCTAGCTGCTCCTTGACGACTTCGGCAGTCTTCGCGAGGTCCGGCTGCTTCTCCCGGAACGTCAGCGTGAGCGGCGGCAGTCCCCTGCCCTCGGGGAAACCGGCCTCGGCTAAAAGTGCTTTCGCCTTAGCCGGGTCATGGGGCATCCCGGTGATACTCTCGTCGTAACCTGGGATGCCTTTCGGGAGTACCCCGCCCGCCTTCTGGTTCACGCCCTGCAACACGCTTTCCACCAGGGCGTCTTTATCCACGGCATAGGCGACCGCCTGCCGGACGCGCTTATCCTTGAACGGCGGGTACTGGGTCTGATTCAAACCAAGATAGAACGTCGCGGAGCGGTCGAACTGCTGGATCTGGCTATTGACGGCGGGATTATCCTTGTCCTGGGCGTAGTCGCCCTTCTCCATCGTGATAACATCGAGTTCGCCGGAATCGAAAAGGTTCCGCGCCGTCTTCGCGTCCAGAACGATCTTGCGTTCAATGCCCGTCAGTTTCGGGGCACCCGCCCAGTACGCCGCGTTCGCCTTCAGTTTCACCATGCTCTGCGGCGTGAATTCCTCGATGATAAACGGACCTGTCCCGACCGAGTTTTTTGCCGTGATGGTGCTCGCGCCGCCCTCGGTCTTTTCCCCCTTCTCGACCTCCTCTTTCGCCACGGCGTAAGCCGTGGGGTACGTCAGTTTGCCGAGGAAATAGGCGCGCGGTCCGACCAGCGTGATTTCCAGCGTTTGGGGGTCGACGGCACGGAGGCCCTTGAGTGATGTCGCCTTCCCCGCCGCGACTTCGTTCGCTCCGACGATATCGTTCAGGTAGGTTTGTGCGACCGGCGAATTGAGCTTCGGGTCCAGGGAACGGGTGATACTGTACACGAAGTCCTCCGCGGTCACGGCGCGACCGTTCGTGAATTTTGCGCCGTCACGCAGGGTGAATGTGTATACTTTGCCATCCTCGGAGATTTTGGGAAGCTCCTTCGCCAGGATTGGCGTCACTTCGCTCTTTTCGTCCCACCCGACCAGCCCTTCGTAGGTTTGTTGCAGGAGGTCGATAGTGGAGCCGTCGGATACGAGCGCCGGGTCGAACGTGGTCGGGTTCGCGGTCAGCGGGTAGCGCAGAACGCCGGGTTGGGAACTCCCCGCGCCGGAAGAGGCGTTCCCTCCGCGGTTGGAGTCTCTTCCGTCGTTATTGGAAGGGCAACCGGCTAGCGTTCCACCGAGCGCGGCGGACACGGAAACAGCGACCAGGGCCGTCAGAAAGCGGCGGCGGGCGAACGAAACGGGAGCGACGGGAGTTGTCACGCGGGTACCTTTCAGGTCGAAAACGGGGTGGATGTTGCCGAATTATAGCACGACGGGCCGGACGAACGCAAAAGCCGGGAATCGGTACCAAAAAATGAAAACGTCCCGGTTGCGGTGGAACTAAACCAGGAATAATCGGGGTACAATCAAAGCAATACGCACCCACCCGTCACCCGTTTCAGGAAAGGAACCGTTTACACCATGCAACGCTGGAGCAAAGAAACCCGCATCATTATCGCCTGTGCCGTACTGCTCGCCGCACTCGATATTTACGTTCGCTTCGCCACGGCACCGAAAGCCGTATCCTCCTCTATCGTCAGTACGCAGGAGCTTCGACTGACCGATAAGCAGGGCAATGTCCGCGCCGTGATGAGTACCGACCGTGACGGCGAACCCGGCTTGATGATGTACGACAAAAATGGCACCGTCCGCCTTCAACTGGACGCGTTCGAGACCACCCCGAGTTTGATCCTGATGGACGAAAACGGCGAACGACGTGCCTATTACGGCATGTCCAGTCCGACTGGCGACGGGGAACTGACCTTCTCGACCGCGGACGGTAGTACTGCGGCGAGCCTCATGATCCACGACAACGCTTCGTCGTTCTCGCTCATGGACGGCAACGGAAACAGCCGTGCCTCCTGGAACATCGTGAACGACCGCGTTTCCAGCACCTTCCGATCACGCTAGTCGTGTTCGTCAACCCGCAGGGCGGCGTCTGTATTTGCGGATGCCGCCCTGTTTCGTTACAATTCGTCTAATCACTATGGCACTCCTACTCAACGAAGAGAACGTTTCCGAGCTACTGACGATGCCGGAGGCGATTTCGGCGGTGGAAAATGCTTTCACTGCACTCGCCGACGGGAGCGGGATGAATCATCCCCGCGAACGTTTTTTCCTCCCGCAGGGCGTTCTCCATCACATGGCGGCCGCACTCCCCGCGGAGGGAGTCATGGGAACCAAGACGTACACGTCTTTCCGCCTCGGCACCCGCTTCTTCGTGCAACTTTTTTCGTCCGAAACCGGTGAACTCCTGGCATATATCGAGGGCAACAAACTGGGCCAGGTGCGCACCGGAGCCGCGACCGGCGTCGCGGCGAAATATATGAGCCGTGGGGACGCGGAGTCGGCGACGATTTACGGCGCGGGTTGGCAAGCCGAAGCGCAAGCCGAGGCTCTCGTTTGTGTCCGCCCTGGTCTGCGACATTTACGTGTTTTCAGCCGGGACGGACTCCGCGCGGAAACGTTTTGCCAGGAGATGACGCGGCGTTTGAACATCCACTGTGCGCCTTACACGAGTGCAGAAGCGGCAGGGCGTGAAACAGAGATCATCATTTGCGCGACGTCAGCGACGCAACCGTTCTTTCACGGGGAATGGCTTTCGCCCGGTGATTTTGTCGCGGCCGTCGGGGCGAATCGGCTTTCGGCTCAGGAGGCGGACGTGGAAACCATCGCCCGCGCCGACATCGTCGCGGTCGACGATTTGGTTCAGGCAAAAACCGAAGCGGCAGAGCTGATTTTCGCCCATGAGCAACGGCGCCTCGCCTGGGAACAGGTAGTGCCGCTTTCCGCGATCGCGAGCGGGCGCGTATCCGGTCGAGAAACGCCCGAACAGATCACCGTCTTCAAATCGCTCGGGGTCGCCCTCGAAGACATCGCCGTGGCCGCGCTGATTTATGAGAAGGCGAAAGCGCAAGGAGTCGGACAGGAAATCCCGTTCCGCTGAATCGCGCCTCGCGTCATGGCGTCGCCGTGCTCGACGCGATTCGGGTATGCCACTGAAAATCGACGTTATTCACGACGGTATACGGCGGGAGTTGTGTCGTGCTGTACTGGTTTCTGAATCCCTGTTCACGCCGCTTCGCGACCTGCGATTCGATACTGATCGCATCCGTCGTCCGCATCGGTCGGAAATGGAGACGCACCCCTTCCGCGAGGGACTCGTCCGTGGCAAGAAAGTCGAGGAACACCATCGCGCCCATGCGCTTCTCCGGGGTGATCCATTCGCCCTGTAAAATGGCGACGCTTTGCTCGGCATCCGCCGTGGGTGCGGGGTAGATCACCGCGAGATCGGGATTCTTCGCCGCCTCCGCGAGCGCATCACATTCGTAGGCAATGACCAGATCACACGCGATCTTGCCCTGCGCGAACGCCTGACACAACGCACTGGCGTCCCCCCGGATCGCGCCAGGAGCCGTGACAAATCCCCCTTGCATTTCCCGCAGATACTTCACGAAAGCATCCGAGTTGGCGACTTGCGCGGGCGACGGTTTACCCGTGCCGCGGGCCGCATAGTCGGAAACAATCAGTCCGAGTACCATGAAACCGTTGTTCGAAGCGCGCGGATCGGCGTAGGAGTAGCGGAATCCCCCCCACGGAGTTTTCGTCCGCCCGGCGGCCAGTTCGTGAAAACCATGCCAGGGCTCGGTCGCGAACATTTTTCGCAGGAACGGTGCCTTTTTCTTAGTCGTAAGGAACACCAGTGGTGTTCGCAGAAACGTTCGATAGGCATCGGAATCGCCGACCTGAACGATGTTTTTCTCGCCGGGATGCGATTTCCCCCAGCCGTCCGCGAGGGCCGCCGTCCAGTTGCTCCCGGACGGAGACCAGAGTACCGGCTTCTCCTTGTCGTGGAGGATCGCCTGCAGGGCTTCTCGCGTGTCCATGAACCGCGTTGTCACGTGGTAACGCCCGTCGTTCTGAAGGTTGAAACGATAGATCTGGTTTTGCAGCCAGCTTTTCTTCGCCGCGTCGGTCACCAGAAGAATGTTCTGCACCTCGGCTATTTTGTTTTTTTGTGCCTGCTGTTTC
>JACMMA010000496.1 GCA_014379275.1 Armatimonadota bacterium
ACACGCCCGTATTTGCCGCCGCGCCGGTACGACGTGTCGATTTCCTTCGGCTCCGCGCCTTCGAGTGCTTCGATATCTTTGTAGTGCGTCCCGCCGAGGAGGATATCGACGCCGCGTCCCGCCATGTTGGTCGCGATGGTCACCGCCGCCTGGCGTCCGGCTTCGGCGATGATGCGCGCCTCCTGTTCGTGAAACTTGGCGTTCAGAACGTTGTGCGGGATGCCGTAGCGCAACGCTTCCTCGAAACGTTGCAACGATTCCGCGCCGGAGATTTCCAGGCGCTTCGCGAGCGCGTCGAACGCCGGCTTGCGCGTCGTCCCGTCGAAGTACGAAAGCTCGACACCCGCGTCCTTGGAGGCTTTATACAGGTTCGCCATCGTCAGGGTTTCCAGCGGCTGATTCAGATACTTGTCGTACTCGCCGTACTTCTCGCCCAGCGTTTTTGCGTTCGCCTCGATGCCGTCCCGGATCAAAAGCACCGCGCCGAGCAGTTCCAGGGCCGGTGCCGTCAGCCGGGCGGAAACACGCTCCGACGTGTCGATGCTCCGGGTACCGACCAGGATCGGCTGACCGGTGCAATGGACCTGGAGCAACTCCATCGCGATCCCACGGAACTTGGCGTCCTCGGTTTTGTAGATCGTATCCGGCTTGTCCGCGCGCTGGATCGGCTTGTTGGTCGGCACCTGCACGACGTCCAGAGCATAGATTTTGCGGAACTCGTCTTCCTCGGTCTTCGCCGTACCGGTCATTCCGGCGAGTTTGCGGTACAGGCGGAAGTAGTTCTGGATCGTGATCGTCGCCATCGTCTGCGACTCGTTCTCGACCTGGATCCCCTCTTTCGCTTCCACCGCCTGGTGCAGACCGTCCGACCAGCGGCGACCGAACATCAAACGTCCGGTGTTTTCGTCCACGATGACCACTTCGGGCTTGCCTTCCTTATTCGGGCGTACCACATAGTCTTTGTCCTTCTCGAACACGGCGTGCGCCTTGAGCGCGGCGACCACGTGCTGCATGTATTCTAGGTTCTCGACCGCGGAAAGGTCCTCGACGCCGAGCGCCTCCTCGATCTTGGTGATCCCTTTTTCGGTCAGCGACGCGTTCTTCGCCTTTTCGTCCACGGTGTAGTCTTTCTCGTCCGTGGTTTCGTCGTACTTGTCCTTTTTGGTCTGACCGCGCTCCAGGATCGGGATGATCGCGTCCATGCGGTAATACAGGTCGCTCCCCTTGTCGGACTGCCCGGAAATAATCAGCGGGGTACGCGCCTCGTCGATCAGGTTCGAGTCGCATTCGTCCACGACGGCGAAGTTGTGCCCACGCACCTGCGTCAAATACGACGGATCGGGGACCATGTTGTCGCGCAAATAGTCGAAGCCGAACTCGGACGACGTCCCGTAGGTGATGTCGCACTCGTAGGCGTCGGCGCGGCGCGACGTTTGCCGCGAATACCGATACCGGGCGTCCAGGCCATCCACGGACGGATCCTCGTACTCGGGGTCGTAGATAAACGTGCCGCCACCTTCGCCGGTTTCGGGCGACGCGCCTTGCAGGATACCGACCGTAAGGCCGAGGGCGTGGTACAGCGTCCCCATCCAGACCGCGTCCCGTTTGACCAGGTAGTCGTTCGCGGTGACGACATGCACGCCGAGGCCGGCGAGGGCATTCAGGTAGATGGAAAGCGTACACATGAGGGTCTTGCCCTCGCCGGTGCGCAGTTCTGAGATGCGCCCGTCGTGCTGGACCATGCCGCCGATAAGCTGCACGTCGTAGTGGCGCATGCCCAGCGAACGGCGTCCGGCTTCGCGGCAGGCGGCGAACGATTCCACGAGCAGGTCATCGAGCGCGACGTTGATCGCGTCGCGATACACATGCTTTTCGCGGCTGTTGCCGGACGCGATGGCGTCGCGCTCACGGGCGTAGAGAGCCTCGTGACCGCCCGCCTTCGCGATACTGGCTTCGAACCGCTCGCGGAGTTCGTCGGTTTTCCCGCGCAACGCTTCGTCGGTCAGTTCCTGAAACTGCGCTTCTAACGCATTGATCTTGTCGGCGGTTTTGCGATATTTGGCGACATCGCGCTCATTGTTGTCGAATAGTTTTTGAAAAAAGTTCATAGGAGGTTTATCCGTGTGATTCGCGACCGGGGCTTACAAGCCCCGGCAACGCCGCGTCCGGCCCGATCAATCGGACCACTCGTTTGATGACGACCCGATAAATCGGGCCTGGTTCGGTAGACGGGGCTTGTAAGCCCCGGTCGCGAATCACACGGGCGGGGCACGGGGGGAAACACGGGAGTACGCGGCATGCCGCGTCGCAACGCCGACATACTTTCCCCTGCCCGGAAACGGCGGGGGGAAAGCGATAACGGCAAAAAGAGCGGACGGCGTGGCAGGCACCGACCAGTCCGTCGCGGCGGGTTTCGGTTCGTTTTCCGGGGTTGCTTCGGATTCGGACGCTGTGGCACAGGCCGTCTCATCATCCCGGCGGAGAGTATCACGGGCAGGGTCGGCGGGTAACGCGTCCAGAACACGTGCCACATTCGCGGGCAGGGGGACACCATTTTCGGCGAGCACGTGAGCGACCGCCCGCGCGGTGCCCGGTGACAACAAGAGTAGCGCGGAAAGAAGCGCGGCGAAGACGCTCGCGCTCAGGACCTGTCCCCTGTTATAGATATAGTGTTGTCGCCCCCGGGAAACGTACATATGCAGACCGGTTTACGCTTTGTAGGCGCATGCGGTTCCCGTATTCTACCATGCAGTTGCACGGCGGCTTCGCCCGTGTCAGTGGCATGAAATCGATGTTTCTTTAGGGGAGATGTTTAGCCGGTTGAAAAAGTGGTTAATATATTTTCTTTCAATCATTTGAAACATTTGCGCGAACGGCGCGGCGTGATATATTGGGTGTGGACGAAAGTCCGGTCAAATCGGGGGGACCCGGTGCGATCTTTTATTCATCCTAATCCATTCCATCCTGAAAGGTGAGTTACATGAACTCCAATTTCAACACGACACGACGCGGTTTTACCCTGATCGAACTGCTCGTCGTCATCGCCATCATCGCGATCCTCGCGGCTATCCTGTTCCCGGTTTTCGCCAAGGCCCGCGCCAAAGCCCGCCAAGCATCCGACGCTTCCAACCAGAAGCAAGCGGCTCTCGGCTTCCTGCAATACATCCAGGACTACGACGAAAAGTTCCCGCCGACCGCTGTTCTCGGCGCAGCACCTGTCGGCGGTGGTCAAGCACCCGTCGTCGCCTGGGGTCCTGACTATTCCACCGGTGCAGCGCCCGCCGGACCGTTCGTGATCGTTCCGGGTCTGCTTTCGCCGTACATCAAGTCGAACCAACTGTTCCAGGACCCGTCCGGTCCTCGACCCGGTGGTGCGATTGCAGCCGCTGCTGGTAACACCATCAACGACTACTTCTATAACAATTACCTGGGTGCCAAGTCTCAAGCGGCTCTTTCCGGTGTCGCTTCGACCGTTCTCACGATCAACGGTGCGGGTCAGGACCCACGCCAATCGTTCGGAGTAAACGGTACAGGTCCGTTAGTTCAGACCAACGGACGCAACACATTCTCCGCAGGCCACTCGATCACTAACGACGACACCGTCACTGATGGTGCGAGCCCGATCCTGCTTACTACCGGTGCTACCGATCTTACCACCCAGGGTGCTCTCGACCAGGTGAACATTGCCGCTACCACTCGCCACAGCGACGGTGCGAATGTTTCTTATGCGGACGGTCATGTGAAATGGTCCAAGATCGTTTATAACACCGTTGACGGGACCACCAATAAGGGTGTTTACTTCCCGCTCATTGGCAACGCCAGCGCATCCGCCAGCGCGACCGGGGCCTCGGCAAACGGCGGTGCACGTAGCACCGCTGCGAACCAGGCCTGTGCATCGAACGTGAACAATGAGCCGGTACCGGGTGCGGATATGTGTGGCTTCACCGGCACCTTCCACCTGAACTAGGTTCGAACGGATAGTGTTTGGATCGCAAACGCAAAAAAAGACCCCCGCTCTCGAATGAGAGCGGGGGTTTTCTTTGTCGGGGGTTCCGCCCACCGGTAGAATCCTTCGGGCTAAGGACGCTCCGCGTCCGGGGCAGATGTGGGGCGCAACGACACGCGGTATTGCCGAACATTTTTGGACTACCCGGACGCGGAGCGTCCTTAGCCCGAAGGCTTCTACCGGTGGGTGGAACCCCCGACACGTTAAATCCGGGGCATTACGTTCCCGCCGCAGACCGGAAGGTACACCCCGGTGATGAACCCGGCGAGGTCAGATGCGAGGAACGCCACCGCGTTGGCGATCTCCTGATCGGTGCCGCGCCGACGGAGCGGGACGCTCTTCTCGTACCCTTCATTGCGCTCCGAGTGGTTTTCGCGGTCGCGGTCCGAGATCGTCCACCCTGGCGCGACCTGGTTGAC
>JACMMA010000497.1 GCA_014379275.1 Armatimonadota bacterium
GGACGAGGGATTTTGCCATCATTACCGGCGGCTTAACCGGCTTGGGCAACAGGGCGGGCAATTTCGGCGGGATGTATCGATCCGATGGCTCCCTGATAGCCTGCGGAATGCGGTCGGAAGCGGTCTCGTTTTTTGTCGCGGACGTGATCACAGGAGAGGGTGCCGGCTTTTCCGCAACCGGCATTACCGATGTGTTGATATACGGCAGCAGGCAGTAGGCGGCAGCGGCGGTCGCCAGGGAGCTGACTATCACACGTAGTGGTGCCGCAAGCCAGAAAAAGGTCCCGCGCCGACGATTCGCACGAAGGGCGGCACAAAGTATCCGGGCGGATGCTTCCGGCGAAAGCGGCGCGATCTCATCGTCTGCCGGTTTTGCGGCACGGAGCCGTGCTTCACATTCGTTTTTATTCATCGTGTTTTCTCCTTGCCGACGTACAGCTCGCGGAATGCTTCTTTCGCACGATGCAACCGCATCTTCACACTCGGCAGTGGAAGGGAGAGCACGCTCGCGATCTCCTCGTAGGATAGTTCTTCCCAATACCGGAGCACGATTACCGTGCGGAAATCCGGTTTGAGCGATGCAATCAGTGTACGAACCGCGACGCGCTCGGTATCACTCATCGTGTCCGGGGCAGCTAACTCCTGTATTTCCTCGTCGGTCGTGCTGAGGCACGTCGAATCACGTCGACGCAGTAGTGTTATTGCTTCGTTCACGGCGATACGAAACAGCCATGTTTTCAGAGACGCGTCGCCGCGAAACTGAGGTAGCGCGGAAAATGCCTTGACAAAGGTGGTTTGCAGAACGTCCTCGGCGTCGGCTTCGCGGCGCAACAGGCGGCGGCACAGCCGCCACACGGGTTCTTTGTACTCCGCGTAGAACTGTGCGAGCGCATTCTCGTCGCCGGTTTTGGCAAGGGCGAGGTACGCCGGTTCGTGGCGAATCGTGACGCTTTTCGTTTTGCCGAACAGTTTCGCCCATAAATCGCCGGTATGTAGAGAAAGCACAGACGGCGCTTCATCGGATAAAATAGAGGTGGCAGTACTCATTCGCGGGATATTCGTGTGATTGGACGACTGAGCTGTCCGCTTTGTCACAAAGAAAGGTTTATTTTGTTTTGAAACACCGAAGTCTACTCGCTACCGTTGCCACACTGAGCATAGTTGCCATTTTGGCCGTCACGCCGCGCACCGCACGCGCGTGGGGTGAGGTCGGTCATAAGGTGGTCGCCCGCATCGCATGGAACAATATGAAGCCCGACACACGGGCAAAACTGATCTCTCTTTTAAACGATGCTCCCAAAGATGCCGACCTGGCGAGTCTACGCCCTTCCGGGTTGAGTGAGGAGGACGCCAACCGTGCCTTGTTCGAGGCGGCGGCTTGCTGGCCCGATATCGTCCGTGCTCAGAAGACCGATGCGGAGAAGACGCGACGCGCGAAATATCACCATTCCCCCTGGCATTATTACGACGTGTACTTTGAGCAGACTGCTGACGGTGCGATCAAGGAACGTACCGACAAGAAAAACGCCCCGGAAAACTCTATTGAGCGGCTCGGTGTTTTAACCGCGCAGCTAGGTAACACGGCGTTGCCGGCGGGAGAGCGCGCCGTTGCGCTGGCGTGGATTGAGCATCTTGTCGGGGATGTTCATACCCCTTTACACAATGTGGCCCGTGTTTCGGCGGCAGAACCGGACGGCGATCAGGGCGGCAACCTTTTTAAACTGGAGGAGAACCCCGCCCCGGGCAAACAGTACGCGACAAACCTGCATTCGTTCTGGGATGATCTCCCGGAGTCGCAGTTCCCGCTGTCTCCGGGCGAGGACCCGGAAGCGCGCGTCGGGCGCGTCGCTCAGGCAGCGACATTCTTGCTACCGAAGGCATTGTTCGAGCGGGCAGGACTGACCCAAACCGCGCAGTATGCGCAGTGGAACCGCGAGGGTGCGGAAGTCGCTATCGCTAAAGTGTACCCTAACCTGAAGCGTAACCAATTACCGGACGCGCCCTACACACAGGAAGCAAAAAACACGGCAGTGATTGCCCTCGCCAAAGCCGGATACCGTCTTGCTGCGACGCTTGAAGCCGCACTCGCCGCCGAAAAGTAGTTTCGAACTGGCTCCCTCCCCGGCGTAAAAGCAAACAAATTGTTTGCTTTTACGCCCTCCTGTTTGTTATCATAAGGAGAAAGAACGGACTGATATCCGTATTTCCCGGTGAAATATTTCACACCTGGCGAAAATGGACGGATTTAGACTATCCATCGGCATGATTTTTGCGACAAACAACTGGAAGGCGCATCTCTCCAGGAAAAACTACCTGGGAGCTGATGCCTCCGTGAAGATCAAGTGCTATCGGTGATGAAATCAGGTTTGCGTTTCAGGTAGTCCAGTGGAAGTCAATTTCGATCAGGTTGAGCGTTCTAAAAATATGTAACATCATCGGACCCGTTTGCAAGGGAATCATCGGACGGTAACAGAACACTGCGACAAAGCGTTTCTTCGCTTTGTCGTTTACTTATCGCCGTGCGGTGAAAGGAGCAACCATGACCGTTCCTACTACAGGGGCTTCGGCCCCTGTCTCGACTGACATAATCGGGCAAGAGGTGCCCCTGTCTGCCCTGTTTACGCCTCCTGTGGGCGCGGGCGGCACGCCGTCGGCTTCCTCGGAAACAGATGCAGGGGTTAACACCGCCGAAAACCGCGACCCGGATCTGGGAAATTACTTGAACCGCCTCACCCGTAGCGCACTTCTATCGCCGGAGCAAGAAGTCGTTCTGGCGCAACGCGTCAAGCAAGGCGGATTGCAAGCCAAGACGGCGCGGGCGAAACTGATCGAAGCCAACATGCGCCTCGTCATCGCGGTCGCCAAGGCGTACCGCTCGTCGGGGATCGCGCTAGAGGATTTGATTCAGGAAGGCGCGATCGGCCTGATAACCGCGACCGAGCGGTTCGATTGGCGCCGCGGCTATCGCTTCTCGACGTACGCGACGCAGTGGATCCGTCAAGCCATCGGACGCGCCGTGGATAACAAATCGAAGAGCATCCGGCTACCCGCACATGTTTCCGAGTCGTTACGCAAGATAGACCGCGTCCGCGCCGAATACCGCCGCGAAACCGGCGAAGAAGCGACCGCCGACGTGATCGTTTCGCGCACGGGTTTGACGCTCCGCAAGGTGACCCTGCTTCTGCAAACGCTCGCCGAGCCGGTGTCGCTCGACATGCCGGTCGGCGACGAGGATAACACGAGCCTTGGTTCGCTTCTGCATGACAGGACCGCGCCCGATCCCGAAGAAACACTGGTCTCCGCCGAGCTACGCACCGAAATTCATACCATCCTGAATACCCTGGACGAGCGGGAGAAGGTGATCATGCGGAAGCGGTTCGGCTTCGACGGCGAGGAAACATACGTACTCCAGCAGATCGGCGAAGAACTGGCCATCAGCCGTGAGCGCGTCCGGCAGATCGAAGCGTCCGCCCTGCGAAAACTGCGCACCCTCGCCCGACAGCGGCAACTGCGCGACTACCTGCATGGGTAGACATAAGGGAGCAGACAAGTCGGGCGCGTATGTTTATTGACTCCCTGTTGACAAGAGTGATGAATTACGTCATAATCGAGGGACCACGCCGGAAACAGAATCTCCTTATCCGGTCCTACGGAACGCGCCCACCGTCGAATCTATAGCTTACTTCCAGTTCGATGGCGGCATCGAAGACGATTCGATTTTTGTCTTCCACGGAATTATCAGGGATGACTTTCCCCGCCATGCCAATACAGATGATGCGGAAGGTAACGAACACCGTCACGTTTTCACAAGCGATGACTTGAAAAGGTTTGTTCGTGTCGGACGATACGATATTGCACACCATAAGCTTACTCCTTGTGGTGATGGAAACGATTTCCGAACCGAACTGCGTATTGTATGGGCAGCCTTTCGCGAAGTGCTTCCCGCATTGAGAGTCACACATCTTTCCTTACGGGCAATCAACCGCATAGAACCGCCTGACGGCGAAGGCAATCACGAGGATTATTTTGCAACGTATCCCGCCATTGGAAGCGGAGTGCCCAATGAGTTGTTCTCAGTATTCATGCGGCTTGGCTTAGTGCATCCAGAGCGCGAGAATATCAGGGCCGTAGCAAACTGGGCGGCGCGTCGCCTGTGTTCCCGTAGATGCTTTCCTTCGGGCAGGTCTCACTGTCGAGCTACCCGACGAGGCGAGTCAGGGCGACCAAATAGGGCACTGCCACGTTCCCGGCTCGCCCGTGCAGTTCCGTGCCGCCGGTCCGGTGTTGATCGAGGCTTCGACTCTCCTCGGTCAAGACGAGACCCTTTTGTAACCGCGTTATGAATCGGCGAGGTCACCCTGGGTGCCGACGGTGAGGTGGAAGAATGGAAGGAAACCGTCAACGTCATGGTAGACCAGTTGAACGCCTTCGCCGGGGAGTTGATCCTTGTGTCGCGTGAGGTCGTGGACGAAGGACGGGCGGGCAGCCGGATGCGGGTGCGAGGCACTTCGGGGGCGTGGCAAAAACAGATCGAAAGCGTGAACGCGCTGGCGGCGAAGGTGGAAACTCCCGCGCCGTGATCTGGCGGACATTAAAATGTCCGATCACGGTAGCATCCTTTTTACCACGGGCAAGGCGCGCAATCTTTCAGGAAGCGACTCGGATTTCTGTCTTTTGCTGTCTCGCGGGATTGCCTGCCGATTTGACCATCGCGCGGGTAACCAGCTTGCTCACCTCGCGTAGCCACAGTACCGAACTTGCTACTACCGCACACCGCAACCAATCGCCGGTAGTCAGGCTCACCGTCGAAAACGCGTTTTGCAGGAACGGTGCATAGATCGCCGCCGCGTGGAGTGCCAGCGACAGCCCCAGTGCCCCCCCTAGATAACGGTTCCGGAAGAACCCGGTGAAGGCACTCTGCTCATCCGAGCGGGCGTTAAAGACGTTGGAGAGTTGGAACAGCATCAGCGTGGTGAACGCCATCGTCTGGATCGACGCCCAGCGCGAGCGCGGGCACACCGTCCGTCACCAGATTGATCCAGAGAATCTGTGTCGCCAGGAGCGGCAAGACTACCGTGCCGCCTTCGGCACGCAACCCGATGACTGTCGCCAGAATCACCCCGAAGAACATCGTCATCACTTCGCCGATGTTCGACGAC
>JACMMA010000498.1 GCA_014379275.1 Armatimonadota bacterium
CGTCAGGTTGGCCCCGTCCGGGAGGACAAAAAACAAGAATTGACGCGCAACACAGGAGGGCTGTTATAATGCGGAATGCTTCAAGCCTCACCGGTTCCTGCTCCCCCGCCCGCCCTGATTGCGCCCGCCGTTCGGCGCGAGTTTCGCGGCGTCTGGGTCGCGACCGTCGCCAACATCGACTGGCCTTCCAAGCCGGGGCTTTCTACGGACGCGCAAAAAGCCGAACTGATCGCGCTACTCGACCGCGCCAGAGCGTTGAACCTGAACGCCATCGTGTTCCAGGTGCGCCCGATGTGCGATGCGATGTACGCGTCGCCGTTCGAACCATGGTCCGAGTTTCTGACCGGGCAGGACGGCAAGGCACCCAGCCCCTATTACGACCCGCTCCAGTTCGCGACCGAGGAAGCGCACAAACGCGGGCTGAAGTTGCACGCGTGGTTCAACCCGTACCGCGCCCGGTCCGCTACCGCGACTTCGCCCGCGAGCGACAAGCACGTTTCGAAAGCGAATCCGGCGATTGTGCGCACGTACGGTAAGCAGCTATGGCTGGACCCGGCCATGCCGGAAACCCGCGAATACTCGCTGAAAGTCATGGTAGATGTCGCGACCCGTTACGACGTGGACGGCATCCACATCGACGACTACTTCTACCCGTATGTGGAAAAAGACGCGGCGGACAATAAGATACCGTTCCCGGACGGCGTTACCTACGCGGCGTATCAGAAAAAGGGCGGCAAACTGTCGGTCGAGGACTTCCGGCGTGACGCGGTGGATATATTCGTCAAAGAATTGTACGAACGGGTGCACGCCGCTAAGCCGTGGATGGAGATCGGGATTTCGCCGTTCGGGATCGCGAAACCTGGTTCGCCCGCGCAGATCAAGGGATTCGACCAGAAGGCGGAAATCTACGCCGACGCCGTGAAGTGGCTCAACAACGGCTGGTGCGACTATCTCGCGCCGCAACTCTACTGGCCCATCGAACAAACCCCGCAGTCGTTCCCGGTATTGCTCCAATCGTGGCTGGCGGAAAACAAACAAAACCGTGCGATCTATCCGGGCCTGTTTACGAGCAAGTACGCGGGAGACGAGGTCGCGTTCCAGGTCAAAACGACGCGGGGGTATGCCGGTGCGGCCGGCACCGTGCATTTCTCGATGAAATCGCTGTTGCCGGACGGCGCCGACTCCATCGCACAAACGCTGCTACGCGGCGTTTATGCGGAGCCGACTCTCACACCGGAACTGTCCTGGCTCGCGCCTGCCGGGTCCCTCCCGCCGGTGGCTCCGCTCGTCACGTTCATCCCGGAGCAGTCGCCCCTTGCGCCCGCCGTAGTGCGATGGACACAACCCGGCGGGGGCACTCAGCAGTTGTGGCAGTACGTGGTGCAAGCGCACATGAAAACCGGGGGCACGGGCGGCACCTGGCGGACGATTCTAGTTCCGGCATTCTACGCGCCTGTTGTTTCCCTGCCGCCCTACACCGACGCCGTGAGTGTTTTCGCGGTGGATCGTCTCGGTCGTGCCGGGAAAGCTGCGATGCAAACCGACCCGACGATCTCGGGGGCGAGTTCCGCAAAATAAATTCTTCGGGTTCCCTTGCCTTCGCGTCAACTCTAAGCCGTAGCCTTCCTGTGATGAGCACAAACCGCGACGAACAATACGGGTTTTCCATCGCGCAGGTGGCGGAACGCACCGGGCTTTCCGCACACACGCTCCGGTATTACGAAAAGAGCGGCTTGATCGCCCCCCGGCGTGAAGGATCTGGCGGGTATCGCCGCTACAGTAGAGGAAGATATCGCCTGGGTCGCCGTACTGATCAGTCTGCGTGATACCAGAATGCCTCTCACGACGATCCAGCGGTTCGTTTCGCTCTGGCGAGACGGCATCACCACCCTGCCGGAGCGACGGTCTTTGGCGGAAGCGGTCGGCGCTTTGACCGGCGTTCCGGCGCGCAGTCTGACGCGGGACGAAGCGGAGAAGACGTTCGGCGCGTTGGTGCCGTTTTTGACCGCCGAAAATCAGATCAGCGCGGCGAAAGCGGAGCGCGAACTCGGCTGGCGAAAAACGGTCCCGACGACCCTGGTCGCCGACGTCACACGCGGCTCTTACTCAAGCGCCATCTGAAACCGCTTTTCTTCCTGAAGTTCCGGCACCGCGCCTTGCTCCACAACAACGGTGGTGCCGGTGGGGCGGGTAAGAAGATAGACACGGTCCGCGACCGAGTGCATGAGAGAAAATCCGAGACCCAGACTACCCGCCGTTGTGTAGCCGCGCTCCAGAGTCGCCCGGTGTAGGTTATCGTCCGTGATGCCCTCGCCGGTATCGATGACGCACACCTGTATCTGCCCGCCACCGGGAACACCGTGCAACGTCGCCGTGCCGCCCCCACCATGCACGATCGCATTCATTGCCGCCTCTCCCGCCGCGATTATCAGTTCCTGCGTCCGTTCCCGCGGGAGGCCGATGGTCGCCCCCGCGGATTCGATACGCCGCCGAAATGGAGCAAGCGTTTGCGGAGTGGTCAAAGGGATCGACTCGCTGACCGGCGGCAGCAACGCCGGCAAATCGCTTTTCTTGATGCACAGACGAAGCCGACCATCCGTCACATTCGTCAGCACTTCGGTGAGAAAACGGCGTTGAAACTCTCTACCCCGTTCGAAGTCCCGTACCGCGGCTTCGCGCTCCCTTAACGCCGCCTCTAATTCCTCGGGGTATGTATCGGTCTTACGGAGTCGAGGCGAAGTGGGCCTTTCTCGCACCGTGGATCCCCCCTTGCGCGCCGTCACTTCGCGCAAGAATATGGCGAACGCGTTGTCGCCATGCGGGAATCCACGAATGTTGAAGTGCCCCACCGCGGAGAAATCAGCGACCATCACGCAGGGCTGTCGCGCCTTAACCGCCTTGCGGAGCTCTGTTTCGAAGTGATTGCCGGCGGTTCGCGGAAGAATGTCCCAGATCATTTTCCCGATAAGCGGCTCCACCGGTGCGCTCGCGAGGTTGCTATCGCAGTCATTCATATAGACAAGTCGGAACGCATGGTCTGTTACCACCACTACTTCGTCGCAGTGGTCCAGCAATAGCCACGGCTCAGGGCGTGCCGCACCATTTTTCACAGGATCAATTCCCATTTTATTTGTGGCGACCGATCAATATCCGAATCGTTCTTGAACAGGATAATCAAAATTATTTCCCGCGTCAAGCATGTAAATAGGATGTTCTTTTAATGCGACCGTTTCGCGCAATATTATGCCGGAAACAGGGTCTGCGAAACCCGCAGAAACCACATCCCATACGCATCCCAAAGAAGTTTAACCGCCAGGGATAGGCCGATAAAAACCACGACGCGGCGTACATTCTTCTGTCCCATTCGCCGGGCGATCCCCGCCCCGGCGTACCCGCCGATGAGCGAGGCGATTGCCATCAATCCGGCGGTGCGCCAGTTGACGAGTCCCCCCAGGGAAAACAAGAGGGCGGTAACCCCGTTGACCGCGAGCGTGAAAACGGCTTTAACGCCGTTCATACGATGAATGTCGCGCATCCCGAGCATCCCCAGCGCGGCGAGCGTCAGTATGCCGATGCCCGCCCCGAAGTAGCCGCCGTAGACCGCGATACCGAACAGAAAAAGTGCGACCGGGAAAGAAAGCTGGAGCGTGTCGCCCGTGGGCGTATCGCCGTCCGCTTCACGCGCCTTCAAACGCCGCGAAAGCGGCTCCTGCACGAGAAACAAGAGAACCGACAGCAAAATGAGATACGGAACCAGAAGCCGGAACGCTGTCTCGCCGGTCCGGGTAAAAAGCACCGCCCCGACGATCCCGCCCGCACCGCCGATGGCGAGGAGTTGCCACACCGAATCCATACGCCCGCGCAGGCTTTCCTTCACCTCACGGCGCAGTCCCCACAAACTGCTCGCCTGACCGGGCCAAAGGGCGACCGTCGAAGTGGCGTTCGCCGCTTTGTGAAGATAGCCTGCGGCGAGTAGGGCGGGGAATGTTAAAAGCGTCCCCCCTCCCGCGACCGAATTTACGGCCCCGGCGGCGGCGGACGCCACGAAAAGCAAAGCGGATTCCCAGAGCGAAGTGGTCGGCACGACGCTATTGTACCGCGCCATGTCCACAATCGGTTTTGCCGACGAAATGGTTTCGCTCCCATGACTTTGCGGCGAAGAAAAGATGGATCAAGCCCGTAAACAGAGCGATGTTGGCGAGTGAGAGAATAACATCGTCCCAGCCGCCGTGGCGCCCCGGCGTGAAGGCACGGACGCCGTTATCGGCCAGCGCGAACAGCAAGCCGAATCCGGCGACGGCGAGCGAACTGAGACGCTTGAGGTTCGGCTCGCCCTGTTGCACCGCCCGCACCAGCAGAAGCGCGAAGACGCTGTATTCCAAAACATACGCCCCTCGCCGGAACACGTGTGTCAATCCGTAAAGGTGATTCACATCCGGGGGCGACGTTTCCGGGGAAAGAAAGGCGAGCACCATGTATATAACCGACACCATGTTGTTGTATCCGCCGAGCGATGTGGCAAGAAGGAGCGAGATGGCAAGCCACACAGCGAGCGGGCCGTAATAGAACAGCCCGCGAACAAGCCCTGTATGCGCCGGGTCCGCGACGGTGATCACGAAGGGGTATTGCGCCGTGACAAGGGCGGATTCCTGTTTTCGGCAATCCGGAAACGGGTACAACAACCTGTGTTTTTAACCGAGCCGCCTTTCACCGTATTAGAACGTTCCTTCTATGAGGCACCCACACTCGCCGTCGCACGGGACCTACTCGGGCAACTCGTCGTGCGCCGATTCGCGGACGGCGAGATCGCGGTCGGCCGCATCGCCGAAACCGAGGCGTACACGGTCGGGGATCCCGCCTGCCACGCGTTCCGCGGCAAATCACGTGCGAATGCCGCGATGTGGGGTCCCCCTGGCAAGGCGTATGTACACATTAATTACGGGCTACACTATTGTTTGAACGCGGTGACCGCCCCTGACGGCGTCCCCGAAGCGGTGCTAATCCGCGCTATCGAACCGGTGCAGGGTGCCGCCCGATTGCTCAGGAACTACACCGGGCAGGAAGACGTAACAGAATCGAGCGCCTGCTCCGACAAACGTATAGGAGCCGGTCCCGGACGGCTGACGCGGGCGATGGCGATAACTAAGCCCGATTTCGACGGTCATGATCTGACCGACGCGGGGAGCGCGTTATTTCTCGCGCGGGGTGAGAAGGTCAACGATGGTGCGGTGACGACGACGACACGCATCGGAATCACCAAGGGCGCGGACTACCCATGGCGGTTCTACATCACGGCTTCGCGCTGGGTGTCCCGTCGCTAGATCAATCCGCGGGGGTAGTGGGCAGTCGGCAAACTTTCGGCTATACTAAACCGACTGAAACCTGACAAAAAGTATAGGTCCACCTGTTCGCTTTTCGGGAGACTTCACAGAGGCTAAACATGTTTTCGCTCAACATTCCGGATACCACACATCTCATTTTTGCCGCCGTGGCCGCGTGTGCCATCGCCGGGTTAGCGAGCGCCGTCCGTGCCCTTTCTTTATCCGGCGCGATCGCCGCGATCTGTGTCGGGTTTGTGATCTTCGGATGGGGTGGCTACCCCGGCGCGGTGGCGTTGTTGCTCTTCTTCCTGACTTCCTCCGCCCTTTCGCGCTGGGGCAAACGACAGAAAGCTGCGCTGACCGCCTACGAAAAAGGCGACCAGCGCGATGCGGGTCAAGTCATCGCCAATGGCGGCGTTGCGGTCATCTGTATGGCGTGGATCGCCATCGAACCGCACTCGGTTACCCCGGTCGCGGCATTGCTCGGCGCGATCGCTACCGCGAACGCCGACACCTGGGCGACCGAGATCGGTACCGTCCTCGGCCCGCAGGGGAAAAAGAAGCCGATTGTTCTGGCGACACTCTACGACGGCGAGCCGGGGCAGTCGGGCGCGGTGTCGTGGCAGGGTACCTTTGCCGC